>JABMQX010000093.1 GCA_013203085.1 bacterium
GACATATCAACCTCCTTTCGAGCAGGGGTGTGAGGTTTTAGAAATACAATGAATACCACAATCCCTTGTCTCGGAAGGAGATCGCAAATCATCAACCCATCGTTGATGCGATAGAACGCGCATTTGAAAGGAGGGACATGAAATGGCCACGGTACTTCACATTCGCGCGACAGCAACGCCGGAGCTGTCTTACTCGCTTCGAGCGGCGGAGGCTTTCTTGGAAAGCTATCTGACGTCACACCCCGGCGAAACGGTTGGCACAATGAACGTGGCCGAGGAGGCGGTTCCGGAGTTTCTTGGGCTGACGGCAAGGGGAAAGTATCGCATCCTGCGTGGAGAGTCCCACACACGGGAGGAAGCCGAGGCGTGGAAAGGGGTGGAGGCTGAGATCGAGCGGTTCAAGAAAGCAGACAAGTTGGTGATCTCATCGCCCATGTGGAACTTCGGCATCCCCTATCGTCTGAAGCAGTATTTTGACGTGATAGTTCAGCCGGGGTATACGTTCGCTTATTCGCCCGAGAAGGGTTACACGGGCCTGGTAACCGGCCGACCGGCTATGTTGATTCTCGCACGGGGCGGGGAATACCGGGCAGGCACGGACTCAGCCGCATTCGATTTCCAGCGTCCGTATCTGGAGAGCATTCTTGGTTTCATCGGCTTTACCGAGATCGGCACGATCATAGTTGAACCGACTCTCCAGGGGGGTCCCGAACTCGCCGAGCAAAGACTCGCTGAGACAATTGTGGCGGCTCGGGAGAAGGCGAGAACATTTTGAACGTTTGCGCTTCGGATTACGCGCGAGTCCTGGTAAATGATCGCGTCAGGAGAGCACTTGTTCAGTTGGGTGCGATCATTCAGACTACTTGCGCTACAGCAACGAGTTTGATGAAACCCTTCCTCATGCAGGACACGGATTACTCATGGGGTTCCTATAGTTCACTTCAAGCGCTTGATCGCTATGTTACGGAACATGACCGGATCGCTGTGGCCGGCAAAACCGAAATGACCCGAAGCGTTGTTCTTGCCGGGGTGCGGTCTGTTCCCCATGTATTCGGTGACCTTGCTCAAATCCGTGTCGAGGATAACGGTGCCGTTCAGCTCGACCTTAATCGTTGAACCTATGACGGTCACTTCCTGGTAATTCCATTCGCCCACGGGACGGAGATAGCCTCGGTGCGCTGGCGCCATGCCATAGGCGGACCCATGGCATTGACGGGGGTCGAGCTTAGCGTATCTCGGCGAGGTATTGTCGAGGACCTGCAATTCGCACATACCCTTGTAGGCCGTATCGCCAGCACCGGGATAACGAATCGCCAGCCCATTATTGCCGCCGGCTGGGAGTTTGAATTCGAGCCGCACGACAAAGTTGGAGTATTCCTCTTTCGTGTAAATCGTACCGCCTTTGTTTTTCTTGCAGACGATCGCGCCGTTGTTGACCTCATAATTCTGAATTGGCCCGTCCCAACCCTCGTAGTCCTTGCCGTTGAAGATGGATTTGAAACCGTCGTCGTTGCCGCGCAGAAGACGGTTGGCTTGATCGGAAGGGATTTCACGGAGATAAATGTTGCGCCAGCGGATTTCGCCGCCGTGCGTCTGCAACTGAATTGGGCCTTTGGGAAAGAGGGGTTTGGTGCGGTCCCAATAGTTTTCCATGGTCGCATTACTTACGACAAGTTTGTCGTTCAGATACACGGTGGTGCGGCTGCCAACTTGGAGGATGCGGAAATGATTCCACTCGGCGAATGGTTTGTCTGCCAGAACGAGTGGGTCTTTGCCCGGCGCCCCAGTGCTGTTGTTCCAAAGGCCGCCAGAGCCTTTGTCGGCGCCAATGTTCCATTTACCTCCCTTCTTGGTGTAATCCCAAATCTGCAATTGCGGGGTGGCGCGGAGGTATATGCCGCTGTCAGCCATCGCGACAGTCTTGTAGTCAATCAGGAACTCAATGTCGCCGAATTCCTTGTCGGTGGTCGCGTAAGGGCCCTTGCCGTCGTTAACCAGTTCGCCGTTTTCGACTCGCCAGTGTGCTTTGAATTCCGACATGTCGGCTTCGTGTTTCTTCGCGCGCTGTTCTGGAGACATGGCCCAGAGTATTCGGGGGTCGAAATGGCCCAAGCCGTACCAGCCGGTCAAATCCTTGCCGTTGAAAGGCGCGGTGAAGCCGGGAGGCGGGACGTTGTCGGCGCCTTCCCGTCGCGGCTGTTTGATGATGGTTACTTCCATCGCGTCGCGCTTCCCCCACGGAAGATTGATGTCGAACCACTCGGTATGGCTCTGGTATTTCGAGCGCACCAGCTTGAGGTAGTCGCCCAACTGGCCAGCCGAAACGCCCACGTTGTCCGCAACTACCGTCGCGCCGGGAGCGAGGCTCTTCTCAACCCCTTTCAGGCAGGGGAGATAGTTCGGCGCGTTGCAGTCTATGAAAGCGAAATCTATCGGCCCCTTGATTGCCGTGACGAGCTTCGTCGCGTCGCCGACCTTCACGGTAACGAACTCCGCCAGGCCGGCTTTACGGAAGTTGTCCTCAGCCCTCTTCGCGATTCTCGGATCAATCTCGATCGTGATAAGTCTCCCCTTGCCGGCCGCCTTGAGTTCCCGGGCGATCCAGAGCCCCGAATAACCGATGGCGGTGCCACATTCGACCACCAACCGAGGTTTCGCTTCGCGGACAAGCTCCGCCAACCGCTTGGCTTTCACATGACCGATGGTGTAGATGTACCTCGGCCCCCTCAAACACTCCTTTTCCACC
>JABMQX010000806.1 GCA_013203085.1 bacterium
CCCTTGAAGGACGGCTCATCAGGGTCAGCGCTGGCGATTATGATTCTCTTCTCTCCCTCGCGGGAGAGGATTGGGATGAAACTCCCCGAATAGCACGCTCCATAGATAAAGACGATGTTCTCTTCGGCTGCGTCGCCGACGAGGCTGCCCTCGAGTTGCGAAATCCACTCGTCGAGCTCAACAGGGTCAATGATTCTATCCTCGAACTCCTCCGCGGACGGATCAACGTAAAATTTCTCGTTGTTGCCGTGGTTCACAAAGAGGATGTAAAGAGGCCCGTTGGAGGAACTCATTTTGTCTTTTGCCCATGTGACAATCGCCTCGCGGATTCCGATGTTGCCGTTGCCGTCCGGCTCTTGCCGCGGTTCCTCGTCCACGATAATGCTCGGATCGGAAGGATTGCCATAACGAAAGTAGAAAATGTCTTCGTCGGTAAAGCCGCGTTTCTTGAATTTCTTATAGGCTCGGTCAGTCGTCTTGTTATGGGAATCGAGGCCGGATTCGCCCGGAACCTTCCCCGTCACGATGATCGCATAACCGGCTGAGGGGCGAGCTCTGACGAGCAACAGCTCGGTCGAGGAGGGGTTCAGATTGGAGTCTCCGGCGAATTGCACGCGGAAACTCCACGTTCCACTGAAGGGGAGAGGGATCTCGGGGAAAAAATATTGCCCGGTCTCACTGGTAGTCTTCGTCGTGGATTCAGCGGGCGTCCCGGAAGGATCGTAAAGCACGAGAGTAATTGTGCGCCCGGCGAGAATCTGTGAGTCAGGGTCCATGTAGTTCTGGCTTCGGAGGGCGCCGCCGACGGTGAATGATGTGCCGGCGACAACGGAGCCCGAGGAGAGGTTCGCGGTAAGGAAAGTATCCACAGGGGTGGCAGCGAAATCCACTGATGGGGCGCTGGCGGGAGAGGAAGAAGGACTTCCTTCATAATGAGCCTCTACCGACCAACTGCCCGCGACGGCTGGCATACAGTCACTGAAGAACCTTCCCATGTTGTCCGTGACGGCGGTTTTTGAATATGAAATCCCGCCGGGAGAGACAAACGTCACAACTACCGTCTCGCCCGCCAAGGCGATGCCGGAGTCCGACAATGAACCGGAGACTTTCACAACGGAACCGATGGAGGCCAGGCTCGGCGAAGGAGCATTGAGTTCCAGAGACGTGCCATCGAGAGCCTTTGAGAGGTGCGCTGTCGGTGCCCAGGGGAAGAGCGCGCTTTTGCATTGCGCCGGTATGCTGAAGGTCCAGAAGAAGAGGAGACTCACATTCGCCGACAGAGCCATCTTCGTCCATCTTTTCATTTTTCTCCGGCCTCGGATAGCTTGAAAAGCGCCTTCTTATGTTCGCAAGATTTCGTTCCGCCACGGGGAGAGAAGTGAATGGATTTCATTGCTTTCGGATGTTGAGTCTGCTTGGGGGGCGAGTTGTGTGCTCCCCATAAGCATGGCTCCTACCGAGAAGCTCCCTTCCCTCCGGCGTTTTTCGTCTTGAGCGGAAAGGATATCTCCAGCACTTTCAGAACGGTGGCTCCGAGGAGGAGCTCGTCGTTCTTGCCAATGGTCCTTGCCCGGACCGAGCCTTTCATGACCAGCCTTTTCTTGTTCCGATAAAGGGTGGTGCCGTTCCTGCTGGCAAGGTCCTTGTACATGTAGCGGCCGCGGTTGAGTTCAATGGCGCCGTGCCGCCAGGAGATCATTGGGTCATTCAGAACGATACGGTTCGATGTTGCCCGGCCGATCTCGACCACCTTTCCGTTGCAATTGAAAACGCTTCCCTTTCCCTCGCCTTGGATTGTCTTCAGCTTGATCACGATATCTCCTTGGCCATTTCGGGCGGCGTGTTGCCGCATGGGACTTTTCCCACGTTTTCCATTTAGAAATGCACGATGACTGAGGCGAACACGAGGTGTTCGACTGTGTCGGCATCGGTTTCCTGCACGTTGGCAAAGACGCTTTTCAGAACGTCGTCGCCGAACCTGGCCTGGTACGCTACATCAAAGATTATGTTTCCTATTGATATTCCGGTGCCCAGGCTTGCTCCGTAAATGTCGTCGGGACCTTCCACTCCCGGTTGCTGTTCGAGAAAGACACCTGCACGCAC
>JABMQX010000807.1 GCA_013203085.1 bacterium
AACTGCTGCGATTCGAAGTTGGAGCCATGAGAAGGCCGCCCGTGTGAGTTCCCGGAAAGCCAGGCCCGCAGCGATGACGCGAAAGCAATCGCGGGAGATGCAAAGTGGAAATCTGCTCGCTCATCCCAGTTTACAATGAGGCACGTCACATCGAGAAAGTGGTGAAGGGGTGTCTGAAACACGTCAACGCCGCTTATGTAGTGGACGATGGCTCGAGGGACGGCAGCGCGCAAGTCGCTCGGAACGCAGGAGCAATAGTTGTCAGGCATCCGACAAACCGGGGCAAAGGAGCAGCCCTCAAGACCGGATTCGCTGCCATAATGAGAGAAGGAAGATGGGATGGCGTTGTCGTTCTGGACGGGGACGAGCAACATGATTGGGATGAGATTCCAATGTTTATTTCGTACATGCGGGAGGGGGGATATGATATTGTTGTGGGAAGCAGAATGGGTGACCTTCGCCCCATGCCGCTGTGTAGGAAGGCAACAAACATCCTGACTTCGCGCACTTTGAGCGCCCTGACCGGGCAGAGAATCGAGGACAGCCAATGCGGTTTTCGCTTGATCAAAACGGACACCCTCAGAGGACTTTATCTTAAGACGACGAAATTCGACACCGAGTCGGAGATACTCTTCGAGGCTGGGAGGCGAGGCTTCACGATCGGGAATCTGCCGATCAGGACGATTTACGGGCCGCAGAGGAGTTACATTCATCCGATCCTCGATACATTTCGGTTCTTCCGAATGGCGGCGAGGTTCACCATTCGAGTCATATCGAAGCCGGAAAAGAGCCTGAGCTGGAGAGTGAAAAGAGATGTTGACGCCGGCTGCCGAAAAGAACGAATTCGCCCGCAAGAGAAAAGCGATGGTCCGCCGTCAGATTCAGGGTAAGGGAATCAAGGACCCTCGCGTGCTGGATGCCATGGGCAGAGTCCCCAGGGAGAAGTTCGTTCTTGCGAAGGACCTGAGAGAAACCTATGCGGATTCCCCATTGCCCATCGAATGCGAGCAGACCATTTCCCAGCCATATATGGTCTCGTTGATGACCGAGTGCCTGCAACTTAAAGGACAGGAAAAAGTTCTTGAAATCGGCACAGGTTCCGGCTATCAAACCGCTATCCTATGCCTGCTGTCCAAAATGGTTTACTCGATTGAAAAACACCAGGAGCTCAACGCAAGGGCGGCTACTATACTGCAGGAATTGGGATTCGAAAATGTACGCCTGAAGGTCGGCGATGGGACGAAAGGCTGGCCGGAGCACGCCCCCTATGACGGCATCATGGTGACAGCCGGGGCGCCCGAAATTCCTCAGCTTCTGATAGACCAACTTGCGATTGGCGGCCGCTTGGTGATACCAGTAGGTGACCTCTACACGCAGGTCTTGAAGAGGCTGGTCAGATCGGAAAACGGTTGTGAGGTGGAGGACGTATGTGGATGCAGGTTCGTCCCCCTCGTGGGCGAGTGCGGGTGGAAAGCGTGAGCGCAATATGAGTCGGAAAGCTCCACATCTCGCGGAGTGAAAAAACCGCCGCTACCGACAAAGGCGAAATATCGCACCGTCGTCCGGCAGAGGGCGTACTTATCGAGTCGTTGGCGAGCGATGCTTCACAAGAGTGGGTGATGAGCGGTGAGCGGAAAGGAAATATATGGCTGTTCTGGACAACGTCGCAAATTGGATACAGAACCTTCTTTCCCCGGAGTACTTCCGCTACTGGTTGATCTTTCTGTTCGCCATGGCGTTCGTCGAGTCCTCGATTTTCCCGACACAACTTCTGTTCCTGATGCCGCCGGATGTGCCACTGATCATTTTCGCCATCAGCAAGCCGGAGTCAGCCCTTCTTTTCGGTCTGGTAACTACGGTGGCTTCGGTGATCGGCGGATCCTTCGGTTATTTCCTGGGGAGAAGAGGAGGGCGGCTGGTCCTGAAAAAGTTTTTCCCCGACGAGAAGATTGCCGCCGTTGACAAATTGTACGCAAAGTACGGCGTGGCGGCAGTCGGAATAGCGGGCTTCACGCCTCTTCCCTATATTGCCTTTACGTGGTCGGCCGGCGCTTTTAAGCTCGACTTTCGGCCTTTCATTTTGATATCATTGCTGAGTAGAGGAACCAGGTTCTTCGCCGAGGCGGTTTTTTGCAAACTCTGGGGCGAAGAGTTCAAAGCCTTTTTCAAGCAGTACTTCAACTGGGCGACAATTGGCATCGCCGCTGCGGTTGTCTTGCTGGCTTTGCTCGTTCGTTACGTTATAAAAAGAAGAAGCAAGGCTTCGAGGGAAACGTAGGGGGCGCGGCGCCCGTGGGAAGGCATTCGCCGAGATAGATTGGAACCGCCGATGAGGATGGGAGGATTTTGGCGCCTTGAAAGGAGCAAATGGACAGTTCTGACTATTGTATCGGGGTGTAGCTCAGTGGTGTAGAGCACTGCCTTCGGGAGGCAGGGGTCGCTGGTTCAAATCCAGTCACCCCGATATTTCGTTTGCCGCATTCTTCTGCGGGTTGGCCATTGTTCATCGAAAATGAAACGCGTTCATGTTTTCTTCTCTGGGTACGTTCAAGGTGTGGGATTCCGATACACCGCCCGCAGGTTCGCCCAGTCGCTCGATTTGGTGGGATGGGTGAAGAATTGCTATGATGGGCGAGTCGAACTCGTCGCCGAAGGCGAGGAAGAAACCCTCAAACAGATGCTAACTCAGCTCAATCAAGCCTTCGAAGGATACATCAACAACTCGGAGGTCATCTGGTCCGAAGGGACCGGGGAGTTTACCTCCCTTTCGATAAGATTCTGACATGAAGAACATCTGGCATTTGTCGGTCGTCTCCTACAAAGACTCCATCCGCAAGCGAATACTCTGGGTTTTCCTCATCTTCTCCTTCGTCCTGATCTTCACCTCCGTGGCTCTCAAGGTGATTTCTTTGGAAAAGGCAAGCCTTTACGACCGGACGGCTGGTCTGGCGGCCGCGGACCCGACAGCTACCGAAGAGAAGATGACCAAAGATATGGGGATTGCCAGCATTGCGACTTTCGCCGTCCTGATCATTTTGTTCACCGCCGCAAGCCAGATTCCGGAAGAGATCGAGGGGCGGACCCTTTACACTCTCCTGACCTTCCCTCTGAAACGCCGGCACTATATTCTGGGGAAGTTCCTGGGGCAGCTCCTGGTCATATTGACCATTGTGCCGGTGATGACCGCAATGCTCTACATAGCTCTTTTCGTCAGGTACAAGGCATTTGACCCCGTGATGCTGAAGGGAGTTTATGCCCTGGTCATTCAGCTATCGGTTCTGACATCGGTTTGCGTGATGCTTTCGACATTCGCCCCCGTCAACTTCAACATCATTTTCTGTTTTGTTCTCTTTCTGGCGGGGCACACCACAGGATACTTCCTGACGCTCGCGAAAGGAGCGAACTTTCTGCCGGCAAGATGGGGACTGATTGCTGCTTACACGTTAATCCCAAACTTCGAGTACTTCAACCTTTCTAGCGAATTGGCGCTGAAAACCGAGATCTCATACGCGTATTTGCTCTCGGTGACCCTCTACGGGCTGCTCTATGCAGCCAGTATGTTGACTATCGGCGTTGCTG
>JABMQX010000808.1 GCA_013203085.1 bacterium
GACCCAACGCGGGGAAGTTCCATGTCTTGTACTCCCCGTTGTGATCCTTCACCTCGACGGTAGCCACATAATCAATAATCTTTCTTAACTCGGTGGGAGCATCGGTACCCTTGTTGTAGTAGTGAATGTTACCCGTGTCGAAGTTAACCCGAACATTCGGATGATTGATCTGCCTCATGGTCTCCAGATGCACGTCTCCGTTTGTCCCCAGGTCCGGGTGAGTCTCGAGAGCGATCGTGACCCCATGCCTCCTGGCAATGTCACCCGCCTGTCGCAAGCGTTCGTAGATGACCTGTTTTTCGGCCCCGTGGCGCTTGGGCGATAGGAACATGTACTTGACCCCCATCCTCTCGCAGGTTTCCAACTGTACGGCCAGTTTGGCGATGCCGGACGCCTTTGAGAGATCGGTGTCGCCTCGCAATACCACGGCGGTCAGGCCATGGTCCGCCAGCCGCTTTTTGGTGGCTTCGACTTCGTCAGGCGCCGGCACGTTCAGGAACACGTTTTTGACGCCGATAGAGGGCAGATGGGGCCAGGCAGCCTCTTGAAACTTCCCGTAGCTTGCGGGACGACAAGCCAGGACGCTCCCCCGCTCGGTTCTTCTTGGCCCCTCGCCTATTCCTCCCGGGGGTACCGTCCGGCAGGCCGCCAGGAAGCACATCGCCACCAACACACAGGCAACTGAGGTAATACCGCGTCGAGCTGAATATCTCATGATCGGAGCCCTCTCTTTCATGGCATTTGTCAATACATCAACAACTCTGCCGACTGCACGGGTTTGACAGTTTTTCCCAGGATACAACCTTACAGTAAATGTATTTGATGAGGAGGACATTCCCCCTCAGGATGACGAGGCCCGGCGGCTATCAGCCCCAGCCGCTGCCCAGCGAGCGGATCGAGCGACGTTCCTCCCTGCTGGAAATCGGCCGCGAGGGGAACCACTCGTTCCCCACAGGCGTCCCGCGACGAATCGCAAGGGTCTGTGCCATGACCTTCACCCCTATTGACAGTCAAGGGCTCACGCTCGAAAGGCGCCGCTTTGGAACCATCAACTGTTGAGGATCGGCTCAAGCCGGGTACTGCGCGGCTTGCGGGAACCTCACGCGCCGGCCCTGTCTTGTTTGACGCCGAGCAATTCGCCAATCGCCTTCTTGAGCAGCCCATCCGATCGCGGGACTACGCTCGAAGCGGTCGGCTCGTAGCCCTCTTCGCCAAATGCCCGCTCGGTGCAGATGTAGCCGGTGCAACAGTCACCATACCCTGCCACAGCTATGAAGTCCTCCGGCTTCAATCCCTGGGCGAACAGTTGGAACTCGACCATCGGCTCGCCCGGAAGATGGAGTATGTGGATGTGGCCAAACCGAAGGGAACTTAGTTCGATCGGACGCTTGAGCCGCTCTGCGGACGCGACGCGTCTGGCAGCCCCTACGCGCTCCTCCGGACTCAGCTCGGGGTTTTTCATCTTCGCACGGTTGTCCTCCACGTTGTAATCGCCATCGGTCCTGGGCGGCAGCGATAGCAGAACCGTTCGCCACTCGAGCCGGCTAACTGGCACCAGGCGGGTCGAGGCGATTGAGGCCTCCATGCCCGCGTGCAGCCGTTCGGCCAATTCATCCCTGGCGCGACGTGACCCGTCGTTGTACTTGCCCATCGCCACGTCGCCCGCACAACCCGTGAAATAGATTTGAAATACACTTTCCTCTTGCTCGAGCCTCTCGCGGGCGATGCCCGGGACGTCGATGCTCGCCCGGCCGTCGCCGTAGAAACTCTGTGGATGCGTCGCGTAATAGTGCAGTCGTACCAGCGGCTTGTCGCCGTGGGCCAGCGTGATCGTCCTCAGTATGGGATCAATGTATCCCTCGGGCATCGCCTGTAGTTCGGGATCCTTGCACGAACTCCACCGCGTGCGGACCTTCCCGCCTTCGATGGGAAGCCGCCGGGTGGAAGCCACACGGTTGACCCTCGCCTGTCCCGTGCCAATTTGATCGAACGGCTGCAATCGGCAAAGCGATTTCTTCACAGCGGCGGCCAGCCGGTCCGTCACCTCGTCAAGAAACTTCAGGTTCACGTATTGAGGAGGATTTTCTTCTTGGTCCAGCAATTTCTGTGCGTCGCCATTCACAGACGGGGCGGTGTGCTGGTGGACGGTCTGGACAGCCACACGCGAGATATCGGTCCCCGCGGCGGCGGCCACCTTGCGGCGGAACAACAAGTGCGTCGAGTTCGACAGAGTGCACCAATCGACCGCACACAAGACGTACCGCCGGCGACCATCGTCAAGAACGATCCCCTTGGCCGCCAGAGGATGTTCCACGGTGGCCAGCGGTTTGCGATAGAGCAGGTGCCCCAGTGGCAGTGTCACATCAGAGCGGAACGTGGCGACCCGCAGTTGCGGCGCATCCGCCCCTTCAACCAGCGACCCAGCAAGGCACAAGATCGCAGTCGCCCATCTCAACGTCTGTGCAATCAAGTAGCGCATCGAGGCTTCCTGCCTACCTGGGAGTTGTGAAGAAACGACTTCCCGCTTTCCGGATCCTCAGTACGATTGATCGGGAGAAGTCGGGAAGGGCCAAACTGTTACCGTTGACGGTGACTGTGGTCCACTTGTCCGTCCACGGATCATAGGCTTCGAGAGTAGCTGTGTCCAACCAGTCAACTTGTTGGTCGAGGTCCAGGGAGGCGCCGCGAATCTGTTGCGGTTCCTGCCCCTCGGCCAGTTCGGTGCGCCACGTATTCTCGCGGTCGCGGCACCATGCCAGTAGCGTGTTGCGCCCTTTGAGTCCCAGGATCCGCAGTCGCGGGTGGGTAAGCTCGACCGGCTGAAAACTCTCGGCCGGCGGATCCAAGCCCTTGACTACCTCGGCGAAACGGGCGAAATGATGCCAGAGGTTCATTCGGTCGACGTACACTCCCCAGTGCCAGCAGTGTCCCGGACCTGCGGCGCCGGCGAAGAACGGGGCGAACAGCACGTCGTGCAGAATGATGCCCGCGGTGTCCTTCTCGTATAGTTTGAACGGGCCGGTGTGGCGCGGCTCAACCGCCCCGCTCTCGGCCAGCAGGATCGGCTTGCGCACACCGAAGGCCCGCAGTTCTCGGACCGCTTCGGCGGCCAGGACATCGACCGGGCCGTGGCAGACCTCCCACTGCGCCCCGAGATCGAGGTAGCGGTGTACCTGGAGCACGTCGTTGCTGGGAATCCCGCACAACCAGCGATACCACTCGCGATAGGCCATTTTGTCGAAACTGCCCAGGCTCTGCATGGCCAGGTTCTTCGGGAACTGCCGGTGCAGCTCCGGCAGCATCGCTTCGGTCCAGGCCTTCCAGTCGCCGGATTGGATGCAGTTTATTTCGTTCCAGAGTTCCCAGCCGAACACGATTGGGTCGTCGCCGTATCGCCCCGCATACCAGCCGAGCTTGCGCTTGAACTGCTCGCGGCACAACTGGCCGTCGAAGAAGTCGGCCGTGTTCTTGGCCGGCCCGCCATGCGAGACGTGATGCAGCGGCTTGCCGGCCCACTCCTGGCGTCCTTCCCCAAGATGTCGAAAATGCTCGATACAGAGTTTCAAGCGGATATTGTGGCGACGCGCCAAGACCAAGAGCTTGTCGATCCGCTTGGCTTTCTGCTCGTCATACTCCCCGCTTCGGGCGTGCTCGATGTCGAAGAACGAATGGCTCAGCCAGATGCGAACGTAGTTGCCGCGATTGGCCGACAGCTTGCGGAACCACCGTTCCATGTCATCCAGATCCCCGCCGCCGGGAGGGGCGACCATGTTCAGGCCGATCGGCACGTACGGCCGGCCGTTGGACAGTTCAAAATAACGCGCGTCGCGCGGGCTAACCCGGACATAGAACTGTTCGTCACCAGCCGCCGAGGCGCGGGTCCCCGACAAAACCATGGTCAGCAAGACCATGCACTTCATGCCGTGTGTACGGATCACCTTCTTTTCTCTCTCGTCCTATCGGCTTGGTGTAATGGGAGATGCCTTCCCTGGTATCAGGCTTTCGCCAGTTCCTTTCGGTGCGCCCACACCTTCCGGAATGCCTTGACATACTGGTCTACGAGGTCCGGCGCCTCGGAGGTAAAGAGGTGCAATGGCATCGCAGTTCTGTTGGCTTCCTCTGAGCCGGGGAGTTCAGGGATATGGGGCCTGTGATGCCACCACTCCGCTTCCGCATGCTTGCTGTTTGGGTACGTGACGGCCTTCGGCCCGCCGAACAGGGCCAGGGTTCCCTTCGCTGCTCCGGCTGTGGGTCGGCCTGCCACAGCCAGGCCGGCGGCAAACGCTCCGGTGGACTTGAGGAACGATCGTCGCGTGCATTGTGATTTCTGGCCATCTTTTTTGCGATTCATTGCCTCCACGTCCATATAGTAAGAGATCCCCAACGAATTACATCTCGTCTCCCACCATAACAAACAGTACGATCATAAGTAAAGCCATCGAGGAGTGTCAATATCTTTCCCGCAACGGTGTGTGGCTGCGTTCGTACTTATTGGCAGACTTCTTTCCTGCTCAAGCTGCTCGCGCCTGGGGGTTCGGCAAACTCCAATGTCACCTTTCCCAGAGCCACCCGCAGCGGTCCACGCACCGGCCTCGGCCGGGACATCAATGCCGCTTCGACCCCATTAGCCAGGGCTCGCCCGTGCTCCTGAGCCAAAGCCAGCCCACGGTTAGTGGTCACCAACAACTCCCTCCGCGCCAAAGCGGTCTACGAAGCAATCTATTGCCCCAGAGGCCGAGTGGAACTGATGATCAAAGAGCACAAGAGACATCTCAAGTTGGACCGCACCAGTTGCCACCGGTTCGAGGCCAATCAATTCCGGCTGTTCTTTCATTGTGCCGCCTATGACCTCATGTACACCCTGCTCGCCAACCTCCTGAGAGGCACTGAACTGGCTCGAGCCCAGTTCGACACCATTCGTCTTCGGCTGCTGAAGATCGGCGCCCGCGTGCAGGTGCTCAGCAGGAAGATTATATTCCACCTGCCTCTGTCCTCTCCTCTCAAACCCGTGCTGAGCCGATGCACCGTGATCCTTAACGCGCTTCCTCCGATCCGTGCAGGATGACACTTTGTTTGGCGTGCCCCCCGCCTAAAAAACTCATGGGGGTAAGGGGGCAGTGTCTCTCCACGCTGATCATCTCACCGCCTCGATAGGAATCCCACGGCGAAGAGAAGATTGCAGGCGTTCTTCTACGGGCGCGGTTTGGGCGTACGGCGCCGTCACTCTTTTGTTCCTGTGGTGGCGATGCCCTGGATGAAGGTCTTCTGGGTGAAGAAGAAAAGGATGACGATGGGAATGACGACGAGGGTGGAGGCAGCCATGAGGTAGTGCCATTCGGAACCGCCCTGCTGGCTCTGGTAGAACTGGAGACCGAGCGAAAGCGTGAAGGTTTTCTGCTTCGTCAGGTAAAGAAGGGGTCCCATGAAGTCGTTCCAGGCGTAAATGAAATGGAAGAGGGCGACGACCGCGAGGGCTTTTACAGAAAGAGGAAGGACGACGCGGCGGAAAATGGCGAATTCGGAGCAGCCGTCAATTCGGGCGGCGTCGGAGAGATCGCGGGGGATGGTGAGGTAGAACTGGCGGAGAAGGAAGATGTTGAAAGCGTGAGCGAAGAATGGGGGCACCCAGAGGGGCTTGAGTGTGCCGATCCAGTGAAGGCGGCGGAATGTGGCGAAGAGAGGAATCATGGTCACAGGGAAAGGAATCATCATTGTGGCGATGGTGAGGAGGAAGAAGACGTTGCGGCCTTTCCATTCGATTCGCGA
>JABMQX010000809.1 GCA_013203085.1 bacterium
GAATCTACCTGCCGGCTCTCGCCCCGAGGACAAAATCAAAGAGCGGATCGCCAGAGAGAAATTCAACCTTCACTTCTCCCTCGTGGCTTGGGGGGGCTTTCTGGTTTTGTCCGCAATTGCCTCGAGCTTACTCTACGAACAGAAGCAGAAAAAGGTTGATTCGCTTCGCCAGGCTTACGTCGGCGTACTGGAGATTTTGACTAAGTACCTGGAGCTTGCGGACAGGTATTCGGCGGGCCGCTCCGTGAAAGTCTCAGAGCTTGCCCGTGCAATGAGCCGCCGATTGAACCTCGACGAGGAGGCAACCGAGAATATCCGAATCGCGGCATTGCTTCACGACCTGGGACATAAGGAGGTTAGCGCGTTGATCCTCGGAAAGTCCGCGGAACTTGGCAAGGAATCCGACGCCAAAGTCACAAGCTTCAGCGTTAACGGGAAAGAAATTCTGCGCTCCGTAAGCTCGGTTCTGGGGGGCGTCGTCCCAATTGTCAACGCGTATTATGAGTACTTCGTAGGGAAAGGATCCGAGCGGACGTCCGAACCCGTAACCATCGCGGCAGAAATCATCGCCGTGGCGCGCGCCTACGACGACATTGTCACGGGAACTCCCACGAGAAAGGCAAAACCCTCGAGCGAGGCCCTCGAGCAAATCAAAGCGAGCGCCGGGAGAGGGTTTGACGCTGAGGTCATCGAGGCTTTGGAGAAAACGATTCAAGCAGGCGATGTCAACATCCTATCGGGCGAGCCGCCTCACGAAAGCTGACCGCCTTTTCGTAGCTGACATGATGGAGTCCGGCCATGCAAAGGACGAAAACATTTGTCGCTGAAAACGTCGAGAAAATCGCCGTTCTGCTAATCCTCATAGGGACCGGGGTGATACATTGTTTCGTCGTAGATAAGCTCCCTTTTCTGAGCTTTTACTATCTTCCAGTTCTCATCGCGGCGTGGGGGTGCGGGCGAAGAACAGCTTTACTGATCAGCGTATTGGCGGTGTTACTCGTGGCGCTGTACGCGGTAGCCATACCGGCAAATTTCGATCAGAAGATCGCCGAGAAGACGGAAGAACTCAGTAAGAACAAGGCAGAGGCCGCCCCCAGGGTACAATTGGAGGCGATTGAAGAGCAAATTGCCAACCACAAATCCGACATCCATTTGTCCCTTGTGTCGTGGGGTTCGTTCTTGATTCTCGCAGCGGCTCTTGTCGGGACGCTCTACGAGCAAAAGGAAAAGAAGGCGGAGGATTTGAGACAAGCCTATGTGGGAATTCTGGAGATGCTCACCAAATGCCTCGAGTGCACCGACAGACACGTCCTGGGACATTCGCAGAGAGTCGCCGAGCTCGCAATGGAGATAGCTCGCGAGCTGAACTTCTCGGAGAAAGCCATCGAGAAGGTTAAGGTTGGTGGACTTCTCCACGACATCGGGAAGGTGGACGTTAGCCTGGAAGCTCTTCAGAAAACCGGCACGCTCAGCAAAGAAGAACGAGCGGAGATACAGACGCACCCGCTAAAGGGAGCGGCTATCCTGCGGTCTGCGGGAGAAGTTCTGCGGGATGTCGTGCCCATCGTGCGACTTCACCATCAAGACATCTTGAATCCCGACGCAGAGATCCCGCATTTGCCGCATGTCAAGCTCGATAGGGAGTTGAGACTGTGTATAGGAATAATCGAGGTGGCAGACGCATACGATGCGATTGTCAGCGACCGACCCTATCGTTCCGGCAAACTTCCGTGGCAAGCACTCGAGGTGATCGAGGATAGCGCCGGCACCCAGTTCGATCCCGAGGTTGTGGAGGCCTTTAAGAAGGTCATCGCACGTAAGATGTGACGTTGCTGCACGCTGGGAGGAGAAGTTACCACACCTCAATCCGGTAGTACCGCTCTCTGGCGGAGGAAAAGCCGTCATCGAACTGAATCCCGCTGCTCGAATCGCGGGGCCCGCCCAAAGGAAGCCATTCCCCCTCAAGGTTGGATGAGTAATAAACCTGATAATACTTGTACAGGGTTGTGGGCCACCTGATCTCCAGCCGGCCATCGTTGATGGCCACCATCGTGACAGCGAAGAACGAAGAGGAGTCAATCGGGTTGGTCCCCGCTGCGAATTCCTCGAAGTTCGTCCTGCCGTCGAGATCCCCGTCAGCCGCTGGCTGGCGAGATATGTTGCCAAACCAGGCAATTTCCCACGCGTCGAGCATCCCGTCATGGTCGTAATCGGGGTCCGGCGGACTCAGAGGTCGAACGACGACAATGTAATTGCTGTGGATTCTGGCGGGGTCCTGAGCGTTTCCACCAAGAGCGACTTCGCCTCGATGGAAAACTTTTTTATAGAAGTCGTGGTATCTCGCGCTGTCGGACTTGTCAACGTACTGTGTGAACTCCGTGAACTGCCATGTCCCATCCGAGAGCCACGCTGGCAGCGTTTCATTTATTCGGAATCCGACCCACACTTCCACGTCGAAAGCGACGTTGAAGGTGAGATACTCCGCCGATTTGTTGTTTCGATCCTCCTCTGGGGCGTTTGGAAGACGTATTTGGATCGCTCCATCCGCAAGCTCTTCAGGAATCGGGCTGCCGACGCTATACTGGAGCCAATCGGAGTAAACATAGCTGCCCACCCCATAATCTCCTGTGATGATGCTGTGCCCGGTGCTCAACCGGATGTCTGAAACCCGAAACTCAAACTCGGTCGTGAATTCGACCTTTGTGCCGGAGGCGATTGGGTTGCCGGCAGAGGACGCGTCAGTAACATCGTTGACGGTTAAAGCGTAAGCGTATCCGCTGGACATCGGCGTTGTCGTCAGCTCCACGACATTCCCCTCCGGCTGCAACGCAGCGGACGTAACGCTAACCCAGTTTGTCAGGCGATAGTTGACAGGGTTGTTTGCCGAGTCCGGGCTTAGAGGCTCATCGAACACGATGCGTATCTTGTCCTGCGATGCAGCTTCAATGCTTAGGATTTCGGGAGAAAGGTTGTCCTGTGAAGTAGTAACAGGCACCTTCGCTGGTTCTGATTTTGTGCCGCCGCCGTTAATCGCCACGACCTCATATTGATATGAGGTGTTCTCCCGCACAGTATCGTCCGTGTAGGAAAGCCCCGTCAGTCCCGTAGCGAGCAGTACTCCATCCCGGCTGACTTCGTAGCCAAGTATGCCGCTATCCGGGTCGCTTGCCGCCCCCCAGGTGAGGACGACAGTGCTATGGTCCGGCGTCTCGGCGGAAAGCCCCACGGGCGCCGTCGGCGCCGTCGGGTCAACCACAATCAAGGCTTGAAAAGATGTCGGGGCCGACCACTCGCTCCAGCGATTTGTGTTGTCCAGATGCTTGACACGCCATTCGTACCACGCCAGGTTCTCGAGAACCTCCGAAGGTATGACGATGGAGATTTTGTTCATAGTTTCGTCCCCGCTATCCCACAGCGGATACGCCCAGTCCCCTCCCTCTTCGATGATGATCCACCGGCTGGCGGCGTGCGAATTCCCGTTCGGGTCAGAGAAAGAAGAGGAGACTAACATAGGAATTCCCTGAGCCTCCGCACCGTCTGGTGGGCTTTGGTTAAGGGGCTTGATAGGGATGTCCGGATCGTGCGCCCAGCCGAGCATGGTCGCTCTGCGGTTGAGAATCCAGTTCTTCAGTCCGTCAATTCGGTAGTCCAGGGACTCAAAGAGGTTTTGCCAGGGGGTCTGCTCGAGTCGCCCCTGGAATGGATATGGGTCCGGCAAAGGCATCTGGTCCCACCGGTCGCGGTCGGCTTCCGTCATTTCGATGATAAGGTCTCGCCACTCATGAATAATTGGAAAGATGTGGTCCTCGGTGTAGATGAGCTGAAGGATTTCCCGCAAGCGGTTCTTATACTCGACGCCAAAGACGTCGGGGTATGTCCCCAGAACACGGCTTACGAAAGGCCCATCCCCCCCCCCGTAAGGGACATCGAAAACCAGGTCGAGGTCCCAGGGAAAGACCTCCCAGACATTTGTCTCCGGATTCCGATAATAGTAATAGTTTTTTCCGGCGCCGATGTCGGTGTGATGGATCGCGTCAACAATGGCGTGGTAGGAATACCAGGAGTCCAGATTGAAGTTGGCTCTCCACCAATCCATTGTCGGCGCGCTGTGGTAGCCATCCCAGAAATCCTGTATATCCGAATCATCGAGAGGAGGGGTATTGCTAACTTCTTTCTCCCATTTACCGTTCGCGGACCCTGTGTCAATCTTGTAGAAGTTGCCTGAGACAGGATGCCCGTGAGTTTTGAGGAGGTTATCGTCCGGCTGTTCCACCTCAGTGAAGAGACCGTAGAAGTCTCCTTTGTACTGGTCAGTTCCCGTTTCGCTAAAGTCGTCAATGATGCGAAAATGAACCCATTTCGCGTATGAGAATCGCACCCCCGTGTCCCTGAACAACTGGTATCCGAGGGATTCGTACATCCCTTCTTCGCCCCGCTTGCCGGTCCAGACCTGTTGAATGTTTGAGTTGAGGTTCAGCTTTTTCCTTTTTTCAGGGAAAGGCTCCCCATAGCCATCCTTCATGACGAAGCGGCGACCTTTATTGAACTTAATCTTATAGGCACGCTTGTGCTGGTGATAGCGGTGAACACCTCCCCTCAATCGGAGGTAAATGTGGTCGTACACTTCCCCGTCATAGACGAAGGTGCCTCGCCAGCGAAACTCATGCCGGCCGACCTTGTCGGAGAAAGAGATTCCCTTGTATTCGCATTCCAGCACGTCGTACCCATCCGCGATGAGATGATAGACCGGCAGTTTCGTCAGGACGGTATGCGTTCGCGGTGTACCGAGATACGTAATCGCGGCCTCGTAAGGGGGAACGCCGTTATAGACGAAGTAGCCGTAGTTCTTTGAAGGGTCGGATTCCCGGGGAGCGCGAGATACCTTTCGTTCGGGCGAGGCATCGCGCGCATGGATGATGTACCGTACAAGCGTCCTGTGAAGTTGAGCGGGAAGCGTTGCCGTGTAAACCCCGTCGCCAGCTTCCTCGTCTCCGCCCAGACCATCA
>JABMQX010000810.1 GCA_013203085.1 bacterium
AAGCGCTATATGCACCGATTGTCATGGAAGGCACGTTCGCCTTCAAGCCCCGATGCCTCAGGCCGAGCCCGTCAGTGAGGAATGGACGCAGCTCTTCAACCGCAAAGACCTCTCCGGGTGGAAGGCTGTTGGAAACGCGAAATGGACCGTGGAGAACGGCGTGTTGATCGGGCAGCAGAAGGACGGTCAAGCCGGCGACCTGTTCACGGAAAAGAGTTTTGATGATTTCGAATTGGTCGTGACGTTCAAAGTTCAGTGGCCGGCGAACAGCGGCATCTGGTTCCGGACGCCGGAGGAAGGGCAGGGCTATCAGATGGATATTCTTGACCTGAAAACGTACGGATGTGCTACCGGAAGCATCTGGTCGGGGGGCTTTCTGAGCAAGGTCAGCGACGACAGCGTCATCAATCGCGAAGGATGGAATACTGCGGACATCAGGGCTACTGGCGACCAGATAAAGGTGACGCTCAATGGCATAGTGGTCGCCGACCTGAAAGACGGCAAGAATCTTAGTGGCAGAATAGGTTTTCAGGTTCACGCTGGCGAGCGGTACGCGAATATGAAAATTATTGTCAGGGAGGTGAAGATCAGGCGCTGAAAACGCTGGCGCGGGCACCTTAGATTCGTAGGTGCGGGAGGCGGCCTGACCGTCGTGCCGGGTGTGAGGAGACAGGATAAAGAGGACGTGGTTTAAGGTTTCGACTTGCAGGCGCGAAACCGAAAGGCGCAGACGGGATCTTTGGTCAGGGTGTGTGATATACTGCGATGGTATAGTTTTCCGACGAGGTGGTATGAAGTTAGTTGGAGGAGGTTTTTCATTATGGCGGAAAAGAAAATGACCAGACGTGAGTTTGTTCGGGATGGCGCGATGGCAGCAGTAGGCGTGGCGGCAGGTTTGGCGGCGACAAAGTCGGTCTCCGGCGCAGAGACGATGAACCGGAGGAAGATTCTGAGCTACAACGAGAACATGGAGTACCGAAGGCTCGGGAAGACCGGCTTGATGGTATCGGCAGTATGCCTGGGCGGACACTGGAAGCGCATCAACGTCATGAAGCAAAACTTCGACAAGAATCGCCGCGACGTTGTCAGCCGCTGCATTGACGTGGGTATAAACTACGTTGACGCATGTTGCCTCTCCGAGTTCGTGGCATACAGCAAGGCCCTGAAAGGGCAGCGTGACAAGATGTACCTGGCGCTCTCGCACGAGCAGCAGGAGGTACGCCGGCCCGAGTTTCGCACAGCCAAGAAGCTGCTCGAAAGCTTTGATAGCCTGCTGAAGGAAGCGGGGGAGGACTACTGCGACCTGTGGCGGATCACCTGCTTCGAGCCCGGCGGCAGACACACGTTCAACACCTCGTGCGAGCTGGTCGCGGCGCTCGAAAAAGCGAAAAAGCAGGGGAAAGCCCGCTTCATCGGCATCTCCTCGCACGACCGCCGCTGGCTGAAGTTCATGATTGAATACTTCCCTCAGATTGAGGTGATCCTTTTCCCATACACCGCCAAGACCAAGGTTCTCCCAAAGGACAGCCTCTTCGACGCAGTGAAGAAATGTGATGTGGGCGTGTTCGGGATCAAACCTTTCGCGAGCAATTCACTGTTCAAGGGCAACAGCGCGCCGGGGAGCCCACACGCGACGGAGGATGACAGGCGGGCACGTCTTGCGATTCGTTACATCCTCTGCAACCCCCTCATGACGGCGCCCATTCCAGGGCTGATAAGCATCCCGCAGGTGGACAACATGGCCAAGGCCGTAATGGAACGCCGCCAGCTCGACCTCGCGGAAGCGGAAGAGCTGCGAAACGCTGCCGACGAAATGTGGGCGAAGCTGCCCCCCGATTACCAGTGGCTGAAGGAGTGGGAGTACGTGTAGAAGACCAAATAAACCCCTTGGCGACAACTTGCGCGGATGGTGAAGGCGCCAATCCTGCCCATCGGTAAGTGTCGCTGTGAGCGGTGGATGAATCTTTTTTCTCGAAAGGAGCTGAGGTGAAGTGTTGTGTGTGGCTGTTTCTCCTGGTGTCGGTGCTCGCTGCCCTCAAGTCGTGTAATCCCGGTCCGAAGGTTGAAGAGGAACCGCTCTTACTCCTGGAGGAGCCCGGCGACTCAGGGGAGTCTCTGCCCCCGCCGGAAGGGCCCGTGGCGGACAATAGCCGCTGCCACGTTTGCCACATGAACTACGAAGAAGAGGAGCTGGCTCTGACTCACGCGAGGGCAAACGTCGGCTGCGAGGAGTGCCACGGCGATTGTACGCCCCATTGCTCCGACGAGGACAACATCACGCCGCCCGACATCATGTACCCCAGGGAGAAGATCAATCCATCCTGCATGAAGTGCCATCCCAAAGATAAGCTCAGTGGAGTGCACGAGCCCGTCATCGCGGGCACTGCCGAGGAGAAATACTGCACCGGCTGCCACGGCGAGCACCGGCTCGCCTACCGCACGCGGTGGTGGGACAAGGCGACTGGCGAGCTCCTCGAGGATGACGGCGTGCGCATGTTGACCGGCGAGCCTGTCGAGCAGAAGTAGACTGGATTGTTTGGTGGGGGCGTCGGATTGTGCTTTTCTTTCGCGACCTTTCTCACGGCGAGGGCGGGCGCCACATTGTCCGCAAGGGCTGGCATTTGCCGGAATTGTTGGCGGTGCTCCTCGCTGCCTCAACAAACCAAAAAGGAGCACCAAGCCCTGAAAAGGCGCAGTATTATAGCCCAGGGCAACGCCCTGGGAACGCAGGCCGCGGAAGAAAAAAGCCCTGAAGGGGCGCAACAGGTCACTCCCCATGCGTCGTAGCACATTTGGCAACGAGGGCTGGTTTCGACGGGATGTTCACCGCAAGCGTTTACCGTTTTATTTCGCCCTTTCAGGGCTTATAATTGCCCAATCCGGGCTTTTCCCAGGGGGTTGCCCTGGGCTTGACTATGGCTGCCCCTTCAGGGCGACAAAAATACGCTGCACTTTCGCGACTGAAATGCAGCCACACCCAGTTGCACAAAAGGCGCGAAAGTCATCCGGGAGCGCATCCCACATTTTTGGCTGTTTTTCGCTTTACCGACTATAGTAACATGGTTTTGTCAATGGCGTTCTGATGAGCCCTGTGATAGAATCCTGTGAAGATAGGAATTTCTGATGAGGCAATGTCAGCTTAACCCAAAGTGAGGAGGATTTCATCATGGCAGAGAAGAAGATGACGAGACGGAAGTTTGTTCGGGACGGCGCGATGGCCGCGGTGGGCATCGCGACAGGTCTCGGAGCGGGAAAGTCGGCTTTGGGTGCGAAGAAGTACGGCTGGAAAGTTCTCAACTACAACCCGGACATGGAGTACCGCAGGCTGGGCAAGACCGGCTTGATGGTGTCAGCCGTGTGTTTTGGCGGACACTGGAAGCGGATTGATAAGATGGTGCCGGGCGTCTTCAAGGGCGGCGGGTGGCTGAGCGCCGACCTGAACGACCCGGGCTTCAAGAAGAACCGCTACGACGTGGTCAGCCGCTGCATTGAGAGGGGCATTAACTACATTGACGCGTGCACCTGGCAAGAGGCTACGGCTTACAGTGAAGCCCTCAGGGGAAGGCGAGATAAGATGTACCTCGGCTTCTCATGGTACCAGGAGGAATTGCGCAACGCCAGGTTCCGCACGACCAAGGCTCTCCTCAAAACGCTCGACAAGGGCATGCGCGAAACAAAGCTCGACTATGTGGACCTGTGGCGCATCACCATGCACGAGCAAAGCGGACGGCACACCAAGGGCGAAGTGGACGAAATGATGGG
>JABMQX010000811.1 GCA_013203085.1 bacterium
CTATGCTACCTGAATAGTTACGTCCCTCGTGTAGGGTCAGAGGTCCCTCCCTCAGCTACCGGAGTCCCTAAGGAAGGCACAGAAGGCGAGCTGAGGAAATGTTTGCCCTTATCGCGACGTACAGTAAACTATCTGAGTGATCGTAGCGCGTACGCACGTTTAACGGACTTTCCGGCCTTCTCTGCTATGTTCGGTATGCCCTGAGATCCTTTTTCATGAAGCTGTGTTTTTCGAGTACTGGCGGCACTTTTCGTTGACGCAGTCCCGTGGAGGAAGTACCGTCTGAGTTAGAAACAATAGCGTTAGAAGGGCATCCACGGCACTTTCAAGAGCGTTTACTAACCCAACGCAGAGGGTCAGAACAATGAGTAGCAAAACACCGATGATGCTTCTGGTTCCCCTCTTTATGGCATCGTGCTCACTGGACCTTGAGGCATTGAGCATGGGATCGCAGGATAGGCGCGGGGCCGAACAGGCGAACGAAATCGCGCCGGAGAACGGTGATCCTGTTGTCATCGTCGTTGACACAACCGATTCTGGGGAGCCGCTGCGCCATGTCTGGCAATACTACGGGTACGATGAGTGCAACTACACGACGACTCAGCGTGCGCGTGAGTTGATGAAGACGTTGGCAAACATCAATCCTGAGCCTGTCTACCTCCGTCAGCACTTTCTCTTAGCCAGCGGCGATGGCACGCCGTCGTTAAAATGGGGATCGACGAATACCTACGCGGAGGATCCCACCGGTAAGCCATTATATGATTGGCGGATCATGGATCAGATTATGGACGCTGTGGTCGGTTCGGGCTGCCGGCCGCTGGTCGAGATTGGGTTCATGCCAAAGGACCTTTCCATCAAACCCGAGCCGTACCGAAGCAAGGACCCGTTCAAAATGAGACGTTTTGGGCCTTACTATCCCCCGAAGGACTACGACAGGTGGGCAGAGCTGATTGAGGAATGGGCACGCCACAGCAAAGATAGGTACCCTGAAGTCGAGAAACTGTGGATATGGGAATTGTGGAATGAACCCAATATCAGCTACTGGCAGGGTTCGTTCGAGGAGTATTGTAAGCTATTCGACTACACCGAGCACGCCCTGCACAAGGTGATGCCGAACGTGGTGCTCGGCGGACCGCACACGGCGGGCACAGGAGATCCGTTCCTCCGGAAATTCCTCGAGCACTGTCTCCGCGGCAGGAATGCGGTCAGCGGGCAACAAGGCACGCGATTGGACTATATCGGGTTTCACAGCAAAGGAAGCACAAGATTCGTCAATGGCCACCCTCAGATGAACTTGGGCCTCAATCTCCGCAATGCTCGACACGGCTTCTTCACCATTACATCTTTTCCGGAACTCCCCCATATGCCCGTCATCATTGGGGAATGTGACCCAGAGGGCGCAGCAGCCCTCTCTGCCCGAGTCCATCCTGCGAGCGGCTACCGCAATGGCAGTGCATACGCGGCTTATGAGGTCGCGCTCATGAAGCACACGTTGGACTTGGCAGCCCGCGAAGGAGTGAATTTGCAGGGCGTGCTGACCTGGGCCTTTATGTTCGACGGGAAGGATTACTTTGAAGGATTCCGTACCTTGTCGACTAACGGCATCCACAAGCCAGTCTTGAACGCGTTCAAGCTGCTCGGGATGCTTCAAGGCAACCGAATCCCCGTGACGAGCAGCGGAGCCCTTGGGATCGATTGGATCCTCGAGGAGGGAGTCCAAGACAAACCAGATATAGACGGACTGGCCACCACAACCGATGAGTCCGTCCAAGTGCTGATATGGAACTATCATGATGACATGGTCCCGGTTCCGCCCACCCCGGTGCGATTGACAATAAAGGCCCCCGGGAGCACACCGCGTCGCGCACGCGTAACCCACTACCGAATCGACGATACTCACAGCAATGCTTACACGCGATGGATTGAGTTGGGAAGTCCACAGAAGCCCACCGCTGACATCCTCGCGAAGCTACTTACATCCTCTAAATTAGAACTCCTGGAACCCGTGCGTTTCTACGACGTCCGTAACGGCAAAGTGGAACTGAATCTCAGTTTGCCCCGCTATGCAGTTTCTCTCGTTGAGCTTCGCTGGTGGCCATGAACTCGGACCAAGGCTGTGATCCCGATGTTTGGGACTACGGTGCCGTTTCAGAGCGTTTCTTACCTATCGTTCAGAGTAGGGCGATTAAAAAGAGGAAATGCGCGATACGCCATTATCCAAGGGTACTTTTGGCTTTTTGTCCTCTGAGCCGAGTTAACCTTAGGCCCTATTGTGACATACGGATGCAATCATATGTTTCTTAAGAGTTCTTGTAGACCTCTGAGTGATGTCCCTGCAAGTTCATCATGACTCGCTGGCTTTGAAGGAGACGTAGCCCCCTGTGGATTGGCCAGCGATTCCGCAAGATGGCGGCGAATGGGGTAGGGGCTGGGTCAGTTGGCGCTCGAAGAAGAGGGAAG
>JABMQX010000812.1 GCA_013203085.1 bacterium
AAGGGGTCTTCACCGCGAACTTTTAAGGCAGCGTTGATGCCGGCGATCAGCCCCTGGGCAGCGGCTTCCTCGTAGCCGGAAGTACCGTTCATTTGCCCCGCTGTGAAAAGTCCTTCGACGAGCTTCGATTCCATGCTGGCTTTGACCTGGGTGGGGAAGGCGAAATCGTATTCTATGGCATATCCGGGGCGCATGATCTCGGCGTTCTCAAGCCCTTCGATAGAGCGAATCATCTCAAGCTGGACCTCGTATGGCAGGCCGGTGAAGGCGCCGTTGAGGTATATCTCTTCGGTGTTTAGCCCTTCGGGTTCGAGAAAAATGTGGTGGGAATCTTTGTCCGGGAACTGAGCGATCTTGTCTTCGATTGAAGGGCAATACCTGACGCCTGTAGCGTCGGTCCCACCGCTGATTAAGATAGAGCGGCTGAGGTTGTTTCGGATGATCTGTGCGGTTCGCTTGTTGGTATGCGTTATGAAACATGAAACGCTGCGGAGGGAAGGTCCGGGGTCGGAATGAGAGAAGCGTGCCGGTTGTGGATCGGGGGGCTGTTCGACGACTCTCGAGAAGTCAATGCTGCGAGCGTTAACCCTGGGAGGGGTGCTGGTACTGACCCTGCCAAGAGCGAGACCGAGGGACCTGAGGTTGTCGGAAAGTCGCACAGATGGGATTTCTCCAGCTCTTCCGGAGGGAAACGATTCGAGTCCTATGTGAATGACTCCATTGAGGAAGGTACCGGGGCAAAGGATCACCGCCTTCGCCGAGTAGCGGACATCTCCGCGAGTGGTAACGCCAGTTACTTTGCGGCGCTCTGTCAATACGCCCGTTACGAGAGCCTGCTTGACATCGAGGTTCTCCTGCTTTTCCAGAGCCTGCTTGAACCCGAACTGATAGGCTTTCTTATCGGTTTGCGCTCTTGGCGCCCAAACGGCAGGGCCTTTGCTGGTGTTCAACATGTGAAAATGGATGGTGCTGCGGTCTGTTATCCTGGCCATTTCCCCACCGAGGGCGTCTATTTCACGGACGAGGTGCCCCTTAGCCAATCCCCCCACGGCGGGGTTGCAGGACATTTGGGCTATGGTATCGAGGTTGATCGTGAGGAGGAGCGTGGACATCCCCATTCTGGCAGAGGCAAGTGCTGCTTCGCAGGCCGCATGGCCGCCGCCGACAACAATGACGTCGTGCTTTTTCGGATAGTCAAACATCGTACGGTCCCCAGCTCAAGAGGTATCGGTGCTGACGGCTAAACGACAAAAGGAAGAGGTAGAAAGTCTTTTCCGGGACCGCTGGAGAGGAAGAGATTCTTTCGCCCAGGGGATTCCGCGGCGCGGAATGAATCAGTGTGCAGTATGTGGTTCATCCGGATTCTTCAGGTTGGTCTTTCTCTACCGCTGGCGGGAGGTCTCGGTTCTTGTCTATTTTCTCTTTTATTTTCTTATCGTATGGGTCCATTTCCAAGGCCTTTTGCCAGTACTCGATGGCTTCCTTGATCATGTTCTTGGCTTTGTAAACGTCGCCGATATGGTCGGATATGGTCGGATCAGAGCTTTCCAACTTGAGGGCGCGCTGAAGCTCTGACAGGGCTTCGTTGAGCTTCCCCTGCTTGAAGTAACCCCACCCGAGGCTATCAATGTACGCGCCGCTGTCGGGTTCCAGCTCGAGCGCTTTGCGGACAAGTTCGATACCCTCTTCGAGATTGACGTTTCTGTCTATCCAGGTGTAGCCGAGGTTGTTGTAGGCGGCAGCGAAGAAGGGGTCAAGCTCCATCACGGTCTTGTATTGTTGCTCGCACTGTTCGAGATTGTCGAGCCTATCACAAACGTTGGCGAGCATGTAATGGGCATCAACATCATCGGGGTGCTCTTTGATCCGCTCGGAGAGGAGGGAGTAGGCCTTCTGATAATGGGCTTGTGCCTCCTCAGGCTTGCCGCTCCTTTCTGTGGAATCCGCGAGAGCAACATGGGGAGAATATGAGGTGCCGCCGCCAGCGAGCTCGATTCCTTTTGAAAAAGCCTCGGCGGATTTTGCGAACTCACGGAGCCTCTGGTAAACCAATCCGAGGCGGAGATAGTTATCGTCGTCGCTCGGGTTGTCTTCGGCGGCCTTTTCGAGAAGGGAGGCGGCTTGGAGATACTCCTTTCTGCTGGCTTCTCCCTCGCCTGCGTTTTCAAGTGCCCTTGCCAGGGCAACGTGGAGACGGAAATCCGTTCTTTCCCCGGCAAGCTCGATGGCTTTACGAAGAGTCCCAACGGAGTCCGCATACTGCTTTGCCCTGCTGTGAGCTTCGCCAAGAGCAGCCCAGACGCGGAAATCCTGGGGCTTTTTGCTCTGCTCTTCGCGCAGGACCGCAATTGCCTTTTCAAAAGCCTCGGCGGCTTCCGCTCTCCGGGCGAGGGTGCGATAAAT
>JABMQX010000813.1 GCA_013203085.1 bacterium
AAAGCTCCCAGATACCCGAGGCTTTTCGAGTCCTTCACCGAGGCGATGACCTTTGCCAGAAAAGCGTTCATCTCTTTCCAGCCACCGATGTTTCCCCGGCAGGCAATCACCAGGTCGTAACTCGGTATGACCGTAATCGTCTCGTTGCCCCAGTGCCCGTTCGCCTGATAGGCGTCTCGCGGAACGTCCGGCCACAGCCCATTTTCGTTCGTCCACCAGTTGTACCCGTAGTGCCCGGGGCCCATTTCGCACTGATTCTTGTCGCCGCCGTAAGACTCTTGCCCAGCAGTAGCCGGAGCGTTTTTCCCACTTGTGCGAGGGAGGTTGTGGGGAACATGATTGTCTATAGCTTCCCGGACGAAAGACTCGTCAATGACCTGTGTCCCTTTCCAGTTCCCCCACCGGAGATACAGCAAACCGAAACGAGCCATGTCCCGAACCGACGCTTCGATCCGTTTGGGCACGCTCCAGGGGTCCTCGAATTGGAGGTGGGATACGATTTTGGACTCGATGGCGTCCTTCGGATTCTGATGGTAAATCTTGTCAAAGAGGATGTTGTGGTACAACATGATCGCCACGTCGTTGTATGCCCACGCCTTTCCCGGAAGCTCGACAAGTCCGTAGCCGGACGTCATAGTGGCCAAATGGCGAAAGGTTATTTGCGCATCCTTCCCCGACAAACGAGGCTCGATTTCGGAAGCGCGGGTATCCATAGTGCATTTCCCCTCCCGGATGGCAATGCCCAGCATGGTGCTGATGAGCGGCTTCGTCGCCGAGGCCCAGTCCCCGCCGGAGGAGGGTCTTCCCCAGGAATACACGAGGTATCCGTGGCGGACGATGACCCCGTCTCCCGGTTTCCTGATTTTGTCGAGGGATTCTTTGCTCATCCCCACCTGCGCCGGCGTTCGCGTCTCCCATGTTTTCCCCGGGAAAACGCTGACAGCGAAAGATTGTTGCTCTACCAATGCCCCCAGCGCGAGGCACAGTCCCAGCAAGGGAACTACTGTTTTCATGTGTGTTTTTCTCCTTATCTTGAAATGTTGCACTGATTCTGTGACAACAGAGATTGGCAACGCGGCTTTACCGGCAAACCTGAGAATATAATCGTGCGACATAGTATAGCTTCACCAGCCCCCCTTGGTCTCCAAAAAGATGGAGGATGGCGTAACGGCTCAGCCTCCGGCGGATACCGAGTTGAGGCATGGAGCAAGGCAAGAGGAGCGTAATGCAGAGGCGAAAAGACACAGAGAGGAAGATCAGAAGGCCCCCCTCGTCGCCTGCCGCGGCATGGACATCTTGTCCAGACTATCCACGGGCGGGACGCCCGTTCCACCCGTGAGAGGAGGGCTGTTCTTTTCGCTCTGAAGGCGCGCAGGACGACCCGGCGAGGAAAAATCCTGCCCTCAGTACTTGCGCCTTTCTGCTGCAACAAGGTCCCGCCTATCCCACCAATACCTGAGGCGGTCCCCGTGCTCCAACTTTGATCTTGCTCCCTTATGGAGCGAATGGCATTATTACACACTGGAAGGCAACTTGTAAAAGGTCGTAAAGGCGCGGCCGCCCAATTCTACCTCTATGGAGACAAAGCGGTGAAGGGGTAAAAGTTGAAAGGGAACAGATATTTGTGTACGCTGGACCAGGAACCGGTGGTCTAAGAACTCTTATTAGTGGTCGATAGCTCTGCGATGACAAAGAAATAGGAGGAGAACATGAAAGAATCCTCAGACAGATTGGCAATAGGTTTAGATAAACCAACTACCAGAAGAGATTTTCTGAAAAAGATTGCATGGTTGGGTGCTGGGTTTGCCGTTGGAGTTTCACAGAAAGGTTCTGCGGAGTCTCCACCCGCCCTGCCCCAGCGAGTTCTTGGCAGGACAAATCAGAAAGTCTCGATCCTCGGTCTTGGCACGGCTCCGGTTGGGGAAGGCCCCATCGGGGTCCAGGAGGGAATCCGGATCTTCGGCGAGGCAGTTGATCGCGGCGTCACTTACATAGACACTGCCCGAATCTATGGGAATGCGGAGGAGATCCTGGGTCATCTTGTCCCAAAAAGGCGCGATGATCTGTTCTTGGTGACGAAAGTCTCGACCGAAACCGCTGCAGGAGCGGAAC
>JABMQX010000814.1 GCA_013203085.1 bacterium
AGGAAGACCCAGGAAAAGGTTCGGGAGGTCCGGCAGGCGTTGATCGAGCGACTCCAAAACGAGCACAACGTCATTATCCATAAATCAAGATTTCTGCCGGAGAAGTCTGAGCCGGAAAAGAAGGACGAAAAGACACAGGGAGGCGAATCTTCTTTGCCGGGGACAATATGAGCCGAACTTTCCGAATACTGGCCACCTTTCTATGCTTGATTTCGCTCCTTGCCGGGTGCGGGAAGGAGAAGAGCGCCGGAATAGGCGCCGCGAAATTCGAGCTGGTCAAGCCTTTCACGGAAGTCGGCGCCCCGGTAACCGTTACGGTCAAAGCCTCCAAAAAAGAGATCACGATTGCGGATTTCCTGACATTGGTTGTCGAGGTGGAATCCGAAAAGGGATGCCGGGCGAAGATGCCCGAATTGAAAGACCTCGATTTCGGTCAGTTCCTCGTCAAAGATCATTATCGCCTTTCACCGAGGGAAGGACAAGGTGGCTCGGAGATGCAGGCTACTGAGTTCACTCTCGAACCACAGCTTTCCGGGGAGTACACAATTGCTCCTTTCTCAGTCTCATACGTTCTCGAGAGTGAGCCGCCCGATAGCGAAGGGAATCCGCCCTCTCACGAGGTCAAGACCGAGGCGGTCAAGATCACGGTCAACTCCCTCGGAGCGAAGGACCTCGAAAGCGCGAAGCTCAGAGACATCAAGCCGCCCGTCTTTCTTCGCGAGCCCCGCCGACGGCGGGGAATAATCTGGCTTGTCGTGTCGGGAGGCGGCCTTCTGCTCGGTGGAGTGGTTCTTTTCCTCGTGCTGCGGCGGAGAAGGAAAGGAATCCCCCCGGAGAAAAGAATCCCCGCTCATATCCTCGCCTTTGAAGAGCTGAGAAGGCTTCGGGATATGAATCTCATCGAGCAGGGAAGAATTAAGGAGTTCTACATCGCCATATCCAACATTATGCGGTTCTATATCGAGCGGCGATTCGGCGTTCACGCTCCGGAGCTGACGACGGAGGAGTTTCTGGAGAACGTGTCGAAGGACCACCTCTTTGACGGCGCGACGAGGAATACGTTGCAGCAATTTCTCTCCCACTGCGACTTCGTGAAATTCGCCAGGTATCAGCCGGAAATGGAAGAAATCCAGAAAACGGTGGACGTTACGCGGGATTTCATCGAGCAGACGAAATCGGAGGAGCGGAAATGAGAGGCTTCCTCAAATGGTTAGTGCGAATTCTCGTGGCTTCCCTGATTCTTCTGGCGCCCTTCGGCGTCGTGGCTTATTTGACAAAGTTGGAGTTCAGCCGTACATCGGCAATCATCGCCGTTTGCCTCTTCGCCGCGTTGATTCCTCTTTTTGCCGCGAGCTTTTCGCGACAGAAAAGGACCGCTGCGGTGAAGTTCTCTTCCCTGGGGAACATCAAAAAGGTTCGTCCGAGCCGACGTTACCGCCTCCGAAACCTCCCCGCCGTGTTGAGGGTGCTGGCTGTAACATCTTTCCTGGTAGCTTTCGCGATGCCACGGAAAGGGGATGAGACGACACCGGTTTCCACCAGCGGCGTTGCCATACAGATGGTCGTTGACCATTCGGGGAGCATGCGGCAGGGAATGAACTATCAGGGCCAAGCCGTCAGCCGATTGAGCGCCGTCAGAAAAGTCTTCAAGGATTTCGTGCTGGGCAAGGGCGAGCTGAAGGGAAGAAAAAGCGACATGATAGGGCTTACATCCTTCGCGGCGTTCGTCGAAGGGAATTGCCCTTTGACCCTGGACCACGACAATCTCATCAATTTCGTGGACACAATTGATTTCGCGGACCGCCACGAGGACGGCACCGCTATCGGCGACGGCATCTATCACGGGGCCCTCAGCCTTATCAGCGCGGAAGGTATGTTGAAAGTGGCTGGCCAACAGCAGAAGGAATATTCCATCAAGTCAAAAATCATGATTATTCTGACCGATGGCGAGAACAATGCGGGCGAGAAGACGCCCTCGGAGGCGGCTCGGTTCGCGAAGGAAAACGGAATAAGGGTCTATACGATCCTCATTTCCTCCGGCGCCTATCGCACGGTCAACGACCCTCTCCTTGGGAGATTCCAGTTGCCTTTCGGAGACATCGAGCACGAACAAGCTGTCCGGGACATGAGGGAAGTCGCCACCATCACAGGAGGGAGATTCGAGGAAGCCACCAGCGGAGAATCGCTGGAGAATATCTACAGGATTATTGATCGCCTCGAGAGAACCGAATTCAAACAGAAATTCCTCCGCTACCACGAACGGTTTCAGTATCCAGTTCTTGCGGGACTTTCGTTCCTGCTGATGGAGATTGTCCTGGGAGCGACGTGGATGAGAAGGGTACCGTGAGATGTCTGACGGGATAACAGGACCGCCGGGACATTCGCGGCCCTTCTCATCCTGTCGCCCACTTTGCGAGTCCGTTCTTGCAGGATAAAGCGAATGATGTTTGCACTTGAGCAATTCAAATTCGGCGATATGCGGTGCCTGTGGCTGATCTTTCTGGTTCCGGCCCTGGCATTGTTGTACGCCTACGCCTTCCACCAGAAGAAGCGCGCCCTGAGAGCCTTCGCGTCGGTCTCGATGCAAAAGTTCATATCCTTCTCCGTCAGCCGGACGAAGCAGGCCCTCAAGGCGGGGCTCCTGCTCCTTTCCATCGTGTTTATCGTTTTGACATTGATGCGTCCGTGGGGTGATCCTCGCCAGGAGACTGTCCGGAAGAAGGGTCGAGACGTCGTCTTTCTTCTCGATGTCTCGAAAAGCATGCTCGCACGGGACCTCAAGCCGAATCGGCTCGAAAGGGCTAAGATGGCGATTCAAGACGTGTTGAAGATCGTGAAGGGCGACCGTGTGGGATTGATCGTCTTCGCCGGGAACAACGCCCTGAAATGCCCCCTGACCCACGATTATGATTTCTTCCGGACGGTTCTTCAGAGGGTTTCGCCGACGGACTTGAGCAGAGGAGGCACGAACATCGGCGATGCCGTGAGGACCGCAACCAGACGAGTCTTCGGACAGAAAGAAGGTAGGTTCCGCGACATCATCCTGATCACCGATGGCGAAGACCACGGTTCTATGCCGGAGAAAGCTGCTGAGGACGCGGCGAAACATGGCATCCGCATCCACACGGTCGGCCTGGGCAGTCCTGGCGGAACCCGAATCCCTGTCGCGGGAGCACAGGGACACCTGTCGAGGCTTGATGAGAAATCGCTGCGGGAGATCGCCGCAGCGACCGTCGGCACTTACATCCCTGTCCGAACCGGCAGCATGGACCTGGGGCAGCTTTACCAACAGGTCATTGCCACTGCGGAGAAAAAAGAAGAACAATCGCGGAAAGCA
>JABMQX010000815.1 GCA_013203085.1 bacterium
CCAACCTCGCATTCTGTCAATGGATTTCAGCCTCTCGCGGTGGTTTCCGACAGATGCCGCTATGTCAGGTACGCCTTCCCAGGGGCATTCTCATCTCGCGCCGAGGAGAAGTTCGATGATCATCTGATCCAGCTTCTCGTACGGCAGTCGCGAGGCCATGAGCTTGTCAAGGTCGAATTTGGCCGAAGCGATTTCCTCTGGGGCTGGAAGGCACTTCTGTGCGCCACGGATTCTGGTCAGAATCCTCTGAATCTGCGTGTCTTGCTGATATTCTTTAACCTTCTCCTTCAGGAGCAAGTAGGTTCGCATATTTCCTGCCACAAAGTCCCAGGCGCCTTGCCGGTCCTCCGTGCGGTGGGGATGGCAATCGAAACTCTTCGTTCCCCGGTAGTCAGATGTTTCGAGCAAATACACGACGAAGAACGACTCTTTCAGGTCTTCAGTGCCGAAGCGAATATCTTGGTCATAGCGTAACGGTTTTTGGCTGTTGAGGTGGATACCGCTGAGTTTGCCGGCGTCGAGAGCTTGAGCCACTTCATGAACGCTGTTCAGCCCAGCCATTCGAACGTGCGCCAACTCCGGAACAACTCCCCATTTCTCTGGATGATCCAGCGTGGCGATGAATCCGAGAGCATGCCCTGTTGTCGGCAGAAAGATATCGCCTCTCGGCTCGTTCGGCTTTGCCTCGATGGACAGCTCGTAATCCGGATAATTCCTCAACACATACTCGGTGAGCAAATTGCAGCACTCCCTGAGCCACTTCAGCGCCTCTCTCGCATCCTTACTGCCTTCGACCTCCAAACCATCCCGCCCCCACCACAAGTTGCATAGGCGACATCCCAGCTCGTATCCCATATCTATGGCGTAGATATACCGCTGGACGGCGAAAGCCCGGACATCGGGATCGTTGCTTGTCAAAGCCCCGTCTTTGAACACCGGATGCGAGAAGCAGTTGCTACCGCAGTTGGTGCACTTGATCCTGTAGTCTTTCATTCGCTTTTTCGCCTCTCGCACGAGGCGGTCTCTTTCTCTTGTGCTTGATCCCATGGGCACGAGGTCCTCTGCATGCATCTCAAAGCTGTACACGTTCCGTTTCGCCAGCTCCACGATGACATCGAGGGGATTGATGGGGGGGCGAGTCGCCTCGCCAAAAGGGTCTCGCCCGACGTTCATAATTGTCCATAGTCCAAACGAGAAACGATCACTCTTTTTCGGCTTGAGCGAATATGATTTTGACATCGCACGCTCCTTTTGTTTAGATTTACGGTCATCCTGCCGGAGGCTACATGTTGCTCTCGATCAAGAGAACCCAGTCGCCGGGCCCCGGAGGATTCGGAGACCGCCACGTTCCCCCTGAGACTTTCTTCTGAATCGGCTTGTAGCCACCCGAGCGGGGATTGAACCACGTGGCACTGTAACGACCCGCCGCCAAGCTGATGATGATTCCTTGAGTTTCCGCCAGGTAAGCGGCGTAACATTTCCCTTCGAGTGCCAGGGCACACGCTTTTCCACTTCGGATGACTTCGTTTGCTGGCTTCATCTGCCACCACGGCAGGTTGTCCTCAAAGAACTTCCGCATTAGCCCCGTCCATTTCAAAATCTCAGACTCAGATGTTGCTTCACCGTGCTGCCAGCCTTTCCACTCGCCAGTGGTTTGATAGCAGCCCGCCATCACGATTTCCCACGCTCGCCGGCGAACTTCATCTTGTCCACTTCCTTTATGTCCTTCGTAGCCGTATTCCTCGTTGATCTGAGGGATAACGCGCCCTTTGGCGATGGCGTCGGCCCGTTGGGCGAGCATGAATTCGTTCTGTCCATCCCGCCATCTCTGGTATATGGCGAAATCAGCCCACTCCTCGAGGTCGTATGGGAATGCAGCATGGCCATGGGCGCTGGTTAAGTGATGGTAGCAATCCCATTTCTTGACAAGCCCGCCTATCTCGTTCGCCCATTTCTTGCTTCGGTATTCGTTATGCTCGTTACCGAGGTCCCACATCACGTTGCTGAAGGCGCCGTACCTTGACACCGCGTAGCGATAGTAACGCTTCTCGAGCTCGCTTCCTGCGGCGGGCGCATCCCTTATCCCCCGATCCATGAGCATAATGACAGAAGCCGCGACGTTCAGGTCTCGCATTTTCGTCAGAGCTTTTTCGCCCTTCCTCCAATGGGCGAGGTTGAACCGCGAGTGGTCGAATTCGGGGGATCCTTCCTTGAGCTGTCGGGTCGGATATTTCGCGGGCCAGGGACATAGTGTCCAGACAAAATCTTTTGATTGAACCATTCCTTCTCCCCATTCGTTGTCGCTCGCACGCCCGTAATTGAGGAACCGAATCCGATTGCAGCCGGTGGACGCGATTCGCTCAATGCAACTCAGCATGCGCCCTTCGTCCGTCCACGATAGGAGGTGGTAGGCTGTGGTTCCGTTGTAAAAGTAATGTTTGCCTGCGCCTTCCCAGACGAAATGGAACGGATGCGTGGGGTCAACGCGAACGATTCCTTCATTGCGGCTCTTTCGCGCCCGGAAGCCACCTTTGAACTGCTTGTTGAGCCCTTTCTTTTCCCGATAAGTAACGGCGTAGAAATAATCCCCCGGCTCAGTGGGCATGAAACGAATCTTGAACACAGAGCCGTCTTCCGAGTCGCAAAAGCCGATGACCCGCTTCTCCGCCCCGCCTTTCTTCCCAAACACGCCTGTCAGCTCCGCCTCTGCGAATGGATTCGATACGTCCGGGCGGGACACGGCGACGGTAACCTCGGCGAAGTGGTATGTGTCCACCTCGCGGAGGTTCTGAGAAACGGTCACTTCTTTCGCCCCTACAGTCGGCAGGTTCAGGAACTGCCCCCAGCAGAGGGCAATCAGTGTTGATATTCCGACCCTTCGCCGCATGGCTTGTTTCTCCTTTCCGCTTTTGCTCGGTCTGATGTTCCGCCCCTTTGTTCCGCAACTCCTCCTGCGGACTGACGAAGTATTGAAAGCCCTTTGTTACTTGCCAGAAGAAGGCGCGGTGGTCAAGGGATTTTTCCGGTCGGCCGTATATGCCGGAACCGATGCTGCCTCCAGCGATTGTTCTCTGCCCCTCTGAAAAATGCGGTCGCCCAAGCACGGCGCTAACGAGAATATTGCTTTGGCTGTGGCAGATTGGTAATGTCTGACAGCGCAGAGTCTTCCTGCTTTCGTCGTCGGCCTCTTCAGCGGACTGGATTGAAAGGTTGGAGGGTTGGGGGGCTTGAAATAGCGGAGAGTTTCCGTTTTCCGTTTTTGGCTTCCGACGTTCTTTTTGAGGTGCTCGAATGCACGAGAACAGAACAGTTACACGCAACGCGACCATCTTTAGCTCGGCGACC
>JABMQX010000094.1 GCA_013203085.1 bacterium
AGGCGCCTTTATATTGGATGCCATGAAAGGTTTTTGCACTCTCGGCGTCAGCCGCTCAACTATTGCCGCTCGCCCGTTCCTCCTTCTGGCGATGGGATTCGCTCCCTGCGCTACCGCGGTGGAGACACAGGGTGTCGCCATCGCGGTGCCGCGGGCTGAGGGCGCGGCGCGCGGGAAGAATCTTCTCGAAAACGGCGGCTTCGAGAAAGGCACGGGCACCCCTCTCAAGGCATGGGGGAAATACGAATTAGGTTATGCGGTCGGCGAGAGACAAGGGCGTGACGGCAGCCGGGGCATAGTGTGCAAGAACTCCGCCGCGAGCCAGAGGCGGGGCGCGGTCGCCCACGTTACCCTGAATCAGCAAAGAGTGATTCCCCTCTACGTTGAGGGCTGGAGCAGGGCAGAGAATGTCTCCGGCGCCGCCAACGCCGAATACTCGATATATGTGGATTGCATTTACGCGGACGGCAGCTCTCTCTGGGGCACGAACGCCCCCTTCTCCACCGGCAGGCACGGATGGGAGAAAGTTTCTTTCTTCGTTACGCCCGCGAAGCCGATCAAGACCTTGTCTCTGTACCTTCTGTTCCGGAATCGTTCCGGCAAGGTTTGGTTCGACGACATCAAGTTGACGCAATTGTCTTCCCCGGGCGGGACGAGCTTCGACGGAGTTCCGACGCTTAAAGGGAGAGGTACTCCGGCGTCCTCGCCAATCGAGGTGGTCGCCTCCGGAGATGGGCTGGCTATCGGCTTCGACCGAGCTGCCAGCACGGCAGCCATCGTCAAAGTCAATCGGCGTCCCGTCAAATTCAGGGGCGCGCCAGGCGGCTTCTTCGCGAGGGATGCTGCGAGGCACTCCGCTTTTCATTCTTTCCGCGGGATAGTCACGGCTGACGAGCGGGGCCGGGCCCTTTTATCTGCGAAATCCCCATCGCTCGCCCTGAATCTCCATGCAGCTATTGAGGCGGGGAAAGACCGTATCGAAATCTCCGGCACGTTGACTGACCTGGCTGGCGAGGACCGCTCCGTCTCCCTTTACTTTGCCCTCCCCGTGGAGGGCGACAAATGGGTCTGGTGGGACGATACGACCTCCCCCAGAGACACAGCGGGGGGAAAGGACTTTCGGCACGTCGCTTCCGTCGGGGCGGGCGCGAACGGAACGACGTCTCGCTACCCCCTTTCTGCGCTCTGCGACACTGAGAGGGAGATTGGGCTGTCATTCGCAATTCCGATGGACAGCCCTCGGCTTTGCCGGCTCGGTTACGACGCGGACCGGCACATTCTCTATATCGTTTACGATTTTGGGCTTTGCCACGAGGTGAAGGCGTTCCCGGGCAAAGCGTCCTTCAGATTCGTCATCTACACCTTCGATCCGAAGTGGGGTTTTCGGGCGGCCCTTAAGAAGTACTACGACATCTTTCCGCAATTCTTCGTCAAGAGGCTGGAGAAAGAAGGGCTGTGGATGGCGTTTCGGAAGATTTCAGAGGTCGAGCGTTTCGAGGATTTCGGCTTCGCTTTCAAGGAGGGGGCAAACGAAACGAGGTTCGACGACGAGCACGGGTTTTTGACTTTCCGCTACACGGAGCCCCAGAGCTACTGGCAAAGGATGCCGAAAAACGCCGACCGGACGTATCGGGGGTGTCTCAGTTTTTTAGAAAAAAACGCTGCTGCCGGCAACCGGACGGCCCTCGCCGCCCTGTCGTCCGGAATCTTCGACACCGAGGGGCGATACCGCCTGACTGTCGAGAACGCGCCGTGGTGCGACGGCTGCGTCTTCGCCCTCAACTCTTCCCCCCGGCTGGAAAGCGATGTCACGAAGGGAAAAGTGAACTACGCAATAAAGGAGGCGGACCGCCGCTATGCCGACAGCTCCAGAGGAATTCTCGATGGGGAATACCTCGATTCGCTGGAGGGATGGAGCGCGCTCCGCAATTTCCGCAGGGAACACTTCACCACAGCGGGTGTTCCGCTGACTTTCGACACGTTGACAAAGAAGCCCTGCATCCTGAACGTCTTCTCAATCTACGAGTTCTCAAAGTACATCTCCGATGACGTTCACCGGCGGGGCAAACTGATGATGGCGAACTCGGTGCCGATACGGTTCGGCTTTCTGTGCCATCTCTTCGATACCTGCGGGATCGAAATAAACTGGAAGAGAGGCGGAAAGTTCCGACCGGAGGACGAGTGGATTATGAACTACAGGCGGGCGATGATGTTTCAGAAACCGTACCTTTTCCTGATGAACACGGACTTCGGCGGCTGGAGCTACGCGGACACGGAGAAATACATGAGGCGCTGCATGTTCTACGCCTTCTATCCGAGCTTTTTCAGCGCGAACGCCTCCAGCGGACACTACTTCTCGCAGCCCGCGCTCTACAACCGCGACAGGCCTCTTTTCAAAAAGTACGTGCCGATAATTCGCGAACTGAGCCAGGCGGGATGGCAGCCGGTGACCCACGCGAGAACTTCCGACGCCAACGTGAGGATCGAGCGCTACGGCGATGGCAAAGACGGCAAGCTCTATTTCAGCTTCCTGAACACGGGCAAGAAACCGAAGGAGCTTACCGCGGAGATTGATTTGGCGGCGCTGGGTCTTGCAGGGAAGAGACTCTCCGGCGACATCCTCACCTCAACCACACCGCTTCGACTTGCGAGGCGAGATCAAAGCGACATCCTCACCCTGAAGCTCCCTCCCGGCGAGACCGAGGCCGTCCTCTTGCGCCACGAGTAATACATCCGCAATGAACGTAGTGACACATACTCCGCCTCATGGTAGGTCGAAACCGTTGATGTCAATTTAGCTGAAGTTACAGGTGACAGAGTCTGAGTCGATGCACACGTTGCCCAGCAATTCACCCACGAGTTGACGACGAATCATGGCGCAAATGTCACTCGTTCATCCTTTGCATCTGATCCCGTCCTGAAAGTGCCCCAGCCTTCCCTTTGCCCCTTTCGATTGACTCGTCCTACTCCACGGCTTGGACGCGGTAAAACCGGGCCGTCCAGTTTGCCACATCGTCGTACACCACGTCGGTAAAACCGTTGCCATAAAGGGGACCACCGAGATCATGCCAGGTGTTCGCGTCGAGTTTGGAAGCCCACTCCACCTGGTAGAGTCTGTGCCGACTCGATGGCCAGGCGATTTGTACCTTGGGTGTAATGGTCGCCGCGAGCGGCTTGCGCGACAGGTCGGTGACAAAGTCCGCGGGGCCCAGTTCGACATCGGAAATGCGGATTTCGTCAATGTCCCCGTCGAAATTCCCACGCTGCGCATCGTTGGCGAAATTGCCGGCCCCGATGCACCACGGTCCCGTTCCCCAATCAAAATTCATAGGCGATGACGAAGCGCTAAAAGAACTGCACTCTCCATCCATATAGAACCCCGAAGAGTACCCACTTTCCGTCCGGGAAACCATCCAGGCCACGTGATGCCAGCGGCCATCCCGAAGATCAACGCCGCTACCCATTTCCCTTGGATCTCCTTGTGCAGTAAGCACGACCCGCCCCCTCAACGGCTCGTAGGCGAATGAGAACGTGTTCTCCGCACCCTCCTCCGTGGAGATCTTTTTGCCCAGGATGGTGTGGCGCAGGTGCGGGCCAACGCCACCCCAGTTCTCATACCTCTTGGAAGCGCGAACGAAGAATTCGATCGTGAACGCCCCGGGCAATTCAAAGGCGGGATGGTGAGGAATGCGACCGAAGTTGAAGTCGCCGACCGCACGGAGCGCCCCCTGGCCCGCCGCCGGGTACGGAGCCACGTCCGGAGTGAAATGCAAGGGACTCGGCCCCTCGACGCTCCCGTTGATCCCGTTGGGGCCACTGTCCGTGATAACCAGAACGTGACTTCCGGCCGGCCCCTCCTCGAACCGGTAATGGGCGACCGTCGCCGCCTGAGTGTAGAATGCGGCCGCGCCACACAAAACAATCAGCAGCGATTGCGGAAATCTCTTCAGGAGAGACATTGTGTTCATGGGACTCGCCTCCGTGAAAAAGGTGTTTGCTTTTCAGTCATTCCCAAACCCAGCCCTGATGGAACAAGACAGCTCGTCGTCCCCCGGAGCAGGGGGCGATAGTCCAGAGCACTATAAGGCTGCACGTGATTGTACCATCGCCGCCATTCCTCGATCAACATCTTCGCTTCCAACAAGGTATCAAAGATCCCTCCGTTCAGCAACTCATCTCGCAGTTCGCCCTCCTTCAGGGTCGAAGATCGTCCGGGGAGGGACACCAAGGCCGAGAAGGGATTCATTTGGAAGATGGTGCTTGATGTCCAGGAGGCGCCTCGGCAGGGGGAGGACGAGCTGGTCAAGAGGCAGAGGGAGCGGCTGCTCGCCCTGGAGGGGGCGATGACGGGCGTGACATTAAAGGATATAAAGCGGACTGGAGACTGCCATCGGATTCAGTGCCTACGCGGCACAGGTACAGAGGGGACGATCGCTCGCGACACGAGCCAGCCAGCAGAAGAGACACACGATCACCCTTCTGCGCCTTGTCGTGATCCACCTACACTCGATGTTACGTGTCCATGGAATCGCCGAGTTCGACGATCGTGTTACAACGCACCCTGGCTACAGCGTCCAGCCTTTGCGGTATTCGCGGCGGACGTATCGCGCGGCTTTGGCGGTGTTGACGGCCTGGAGGCGCCTGGCGTTCCAGTGGAGTTTCTCGCCGCTGCGATACGACACGTTCGCGAGCAGCGCCGCCTCGGTCAGGGGGCCGGAGTAGCTGAAATTGCATGTCGTCGGCTTGCCGGTCTTGCACCCAACGAGCCATTCTTTGTGATGCCCGAGGGAATCGGGGATTGTCTTGGGCGGTGGGGTGAAGTCGGCGAACTTCTCCTCCGGGAAGAGCTTTCGCTGATTGTAGTCGGCCATGAGCATACCCTTTTCGCCAACGAACAACACACCGGCACCCCACTTGGGGAGATTGGCTTCCGTCAGGAGCGGAGGTTTTTTGTCGCCGCCGTACCATGTGAATTTAACCGGCGGGAGATTCTTCCGCGCCGGGAATTCGTATCGCGCAATGATCCACAGCGGACATGACTCCGGATGGACGGGCGGGCCTTCGGCTTCCACCATTGTGGGATATCGGAGCTTCAGGGTCCAGAAAACCACGTCAACGTAGTGGCAGAAGAAATCACCCAGGCCGCCGTTGGCGAAATCCCACCAGCCGCGCCACGCGAAGGGCACGTAACTGGGATGATAGGGCCGATAGGGGGCCGGTCCGAGCCACAGGTTCCAGTCGAGGGTTTTGGGGACCGGAGGCCTCTCTTTGGGGCGGTCGCCGCCGCTATAGTTGGATGGATGCCAGACATGGACTTCCCCGACCCGCCCGATGGCGCCCGACTCGACCAGCTCCACCACACGACGATAATTGTCCCCCGCATGAATCTGAGTGCCCAATTGTGTGCACAACTTGTTCTTTCTGGCGATGTTGGCCATCACCCGTGCTTCGTGCACCGAATGCGTGAGGGGTTTTTCACAGTAAAGATGCTTTTTCAGCTTCATCGCCATGACGCCGGCAGGAGCGTGGGTGTGATCTGGCGTGGCCACAACCACCGCGTCAATCTCCTTCTCCATTTCATCGAACATCCTGCGGAAATCACGGTACTTCTTCGCGCCGGGGTACTGCTTGAAGGATTTCGCGGCGTGTCTTTCATCCACATCACACAGCGCAACGATGTTGTCTTCCTTCGCCACTTCCCTCAAGTTCTCAGCACCTCGTCCGCCGCAGCCGATCACGGCGATGTTGAGTCTCTCGTTGGCCGACAGTAGCAGTGAGCCACCGGCGCGTGTTAACACGACGAGACCGGCCGTGGTTGCAACGCTTGACTTAATGAATTGGCGTCTGGTCATCTTGGTGGTCATAGTCGCCCTTCCTTTCATGATGGCTCTTTGATATGAATGCTGCGAAACTGAATGTCGGCAAAAAGCGAATGCCAACCTTTCGTCTTCACATTCCTGACCTGCCCCCCAGACTCTGTGCCACCCTTCAGCTCAGTTTTTGGGGCAAGCTCATCGTCTACAAGCCCCTTGATGTTGGGATTGGGCCGCGAGACGCCTCCAGTATCAACAGGGCATCTTCCCATTCAGCCGGCGTCGAGAATGACTGGATTCCGCTGTTGGAAAATTTACCGATCGGGACCGAATCACCGGTTTTCGGATCAATCCAAAATGCATTCACTTTGGCCGAGGCGATCTTATTCATATTGGTCGAAAACGAGCTCTTGCTGCCCAGGTAAACCATGACCCACTTGCCGTCTTTATGACGGGCTGATAAGTTCAACACCCTTCCACTGGTTTTGCCGCCGCTTGCGAATATGGTTTGATCTGGAACGAGATTCCACCATTCCACGCGGGCCAGGAATATTTTCTTGAGGATGCCCATTTGAACGGCGCCTGGTGCATCCAGGGCCTTTTTCCAGGTAGGCAGCACTCGCCAACTATCGTTGTGTCCGTAGGTATGGTGGGCTCCGGCCAGGTACGAATAGTAGGCCTGCCTACGAATCCACAGAGGAGTTACGTCGAATCCGTATTCGGAGCCCTGCTCATACGCACCTTCCGCCATCAACACCGGCTTGACGGGCTTGAGGTTGTAGTCCTTGGTCACCATGGGATAAATGAGCTGAACACTGTTCCACGTCTGCATCGAGTTGAAGTCCAGCCAGGCTTCCTCGTGAATGAAGCTGGAGGAGTACGGCGCGGGATCCGGCTTGAAGGTAATGATATGGTAGCCTCCGTCTCCTTCCCTAAGACCCGCCGCCAGCTCGCGAAGAACCGGAACAAATTCCTGCCTGGCCTCAGGCGTCATGGACCAGACAATGTTCGGCACATGCTTGTACCGCTGGGCCAGCCACTTCGCCCATGCCCGGGCATTCTTTACCGTGATATACTTGCGGTAGCGTTGATGGTAGAGCGTCACCGAAAAGACCACATTGTTTTTACGGGCCGCCTGGATAACAGCGTCCACATGTCTGAAGTACGCCTCGTTTGGTGTAAGTGGATCGTTATTGATCCAGGGCTTTTCGCCATAGACGTTGGGCTGCGTGCCGTCACCAACGCCCATGAGCATGGCCTGAACAAAGGCAAAGCCGTTGGCCTTGATGCGCTGAAGGGTCGTCCTGACCTCGTCGAGAGTATATTCCCGAAAGATTTGCCATTGAGTCGTACCTAACCAGAAGACGGGATCACCGTTCTGGTCCACAAAGTACCTCCGGTTTTCACTCACCTTGACCGGGTAAACCGGCTCCTTGGCGGGCGCGCTGGCAGCAAACATCAGGAATGATGACACCACCAGGATAGTACTTCTAATCCTTGTCCTCATTTTCCTATCTCCCTATTGGGTTCTCCCAACCGGTGGCGATTTCATTGACACGAGTCAGGTTTGAGGCGCAATCATGGCTTCGTCCGATAGAACGGCACGCCGAGCGGCGGCGAAGCGCCGAAGCGACTGACCCGAAAGTCTCCGCTATTCAGGACGCCGAGATTCCAAGCGAAGCTGGAAGAGATCGAAAGGGAACTCCACCGACGCCTTTTCCCTCTCCCTCGTCTGCAATTTCCGCGGTTCATCAGAACGGGAAGATGGTAATGCTGCGGACCAGCATCTTCATGTTCTTGAACTCGTCGCCGGCATGCACCTGGAACCCGATCTTACCGTTGTCCGTCGTGTCGTCGGTGACGTCCGCGACTTTCTTATCGTTCAAGAAGATGACCAGATGATCGTTGTACGCGAGAATAAAGAAAGTGTTCCAGCCCTGCTTGTCTACCAGCTTCTCGTCCATGTTCATGGCCAGGAACATCTTGCCGGGACAATAGAGCGTGCCGCTCCAGCACACGGGGTCCTTCCATTCGAGAATGTCGGCCTGGTAAGCTTTGTCCGGGGCCTGATAGCGGAACCAGACGCCGGAGTTCGCCGGCCACTCCACCTTGAAGTCCACGAACAAAACAAAGTTGCTATAGCTCTTCTCCGTTAACAGTTCGCCGACGCCCCCGTCGTCGTTCTGTTCTCCGACAAGGACTCCATCCTGAACTGACCACTTGGCATTGCCCACCTTCTCCCAGCCGCTGAGATCCTTGCCGTTGAAAAGAGGGATGAGACCCTTTGGAGGCGAAGCCCATCTGATCGCTCGGTAGATGAGCTGGCGGTAACCTGGAGAGTTGTAGACCTTGCTATCGTGTCCCGACTGCATGCAGACAATCCGGGATTTGCCGTACAACTTCGTCCAACCGATCTTGGGGCCGCTGGAGGGCTCCTTTGTTGTCAGGAAGACGTTAACGTCCGGCGCCACGCGGAAATTGTTGTAGACCTCATCCTCGATGACGAAATCATCCATGCGGTGTGTGATTGGATGGTCTTTGGTGACTTCGACGTTGACCTTTTTTCCGAAGGCGACCCCGCTTTTGGAGTATTTCACACCCCCTTCAACGCGATCGTTCAGGTAGAACTTCCCGCCGATGATCTCGTAGAATTCCGGCCACTCCTGGTAGGAGGCCATGGAATGGTGCAAGGCAACTAATCCTTTGCCTTTTTCGAGCACCTTAAGGAACGCCTTCTTTTGACCTTCCGTGATCGGTTGCCACATGTCGTACAGAACCAGCACGTCGTACTTGTCCGCCTCCCCGCTCTCAATCATCTTGTTGGCTTCGGGTTGAACGGCCTCTTTGTACGAGATGTCGTCATAGCCCTCGAAGAGACTGAAGAATTCCTCTCGCTCGAAGGGGTGACCTCCGGTCACTACGAGCACATTGACCTTGGGAGGGGTCTCTGCTGCGAGCGCCGAAACGCTGATTGACAGGCAGACCCCGAGCAGGATTGCACTGAACATGGACGAAGTTCTCATCTTTCACCTCTTGTTGTTCTGGGTTCCGTGAATGTTCGCAAGTTCTACACTGTAAGTAGCCTGACCGACATAGGCAAGCTATGCCGTTCTTGCCTACAGGGTGTAAACGGGTAGCTTCCACGGTCTACGATATTCCCGTTGGTACTGGGGGCAGCGCATCGCCTCCTCATCGCCGATGATAACTCCTTTCTCCCCATCCCACTTGATGCTCCGCCCAACTCGGTAGGCGATGTTCCCCAAATGGCACATCACTGTCGTGTAATACATGGACTCGATG
>JABMQX010000816.1 GCA_013203085.1 bacterium
AGGTCAATCTGCGTTGTAACTACCAATGGGACACTGAGATAGAAGAGATATACCTCGTCGGCAGTTTCGCGGTACAGCGGCAGGAAAAACAGCGGTTCCAGCTCCTCCCCGAGCCAAAAACACTTCGGACTGGCGACTGGGGAAGCCAGGGCTACCCATTTTACAGCGGGAACATGCTCTACGAGGCGGAAGTGGAGCTCCGGATGCAGCAGGGCCGAACCTATCTCCTCGATGTCTCGAAAGTGAAAAGCAGCCTGTGTCGGGTCATTGTCAACGGGGAAGAGGCGGGCATCGTCGCGTGGTGTCCGTGGCGGATTGACATCACGCGGCTGCTCAAGGACGGCCGCAACTCAGTCGCAGTGGAGGTCGTGAGCACGCTCCGCAACACCATGGGACCCCTTCACCACAAAGCGAAAGACGACCTCGCGTGGGTGGGACCTGAGCAGTTTGTGGATGAGGCGAACTGGACGGACGAGTACAATTTCGTCCCCTACGGCATCTTCGGCGATGTCGAGCTCGTAGTCTGCCGGAATGCGGAGGAGAAATGAGGACAGCTCGTCAGGAAAACAGATTCGAGGCTCTCCTACTCGGAGGAAATCACGCGGTAGAATCCCGTTTTCCCCTCGGGCAGGATGGCGCCTGTCCAACTGGTCTCCGATACAGCATCCGAGATATCCGACCAGGCTCCGGAGGTGAGGTCTTCCCGGTACTGCACACGATAGGAGCCTGTGCCGAAAGATTCCCACGTCAGGGAAATCGTGTCGCCAGTGATCTCGACGGAAAGTATTTTGCCCGGGACCGGGGGAGTTCCCTCATCGGAAATAACGCGATAGAACCTCGATTTCGTCGCGGATACGTCGTCACCGGTCCACTGTTCTTCGGTTATCGGCCAGGTTTGACCGGGAACATCCGACCAAGTGCCGGATGTGAGATCGTCCGTGTACTGGACGCGATAGTAGCCCGTGCTGAAAGACTCCCACGTCAGCGAAATCGTGTCGCCGGCGACCGCGATGGAGAGTATCCTGCCCGTCTCTGCGGCGGGCGTTTCGGCGGTAACGCGGATGTTATCCACCGCCCACCAATAGTCGTAATTCGCCTCCCAGAAACGCCACCTGAGTTTGATCCGTTTGCCGTCGGCGAGACCGGAAACGTCAACAAAGTGAGGAGAGGAATCGTCGCCGTCCGCGCCCTCATGATGGAAAACGTTTGCCCAGTCGGACCACGATTGCGCCTCCTCGTCGTACGTTTGGAGGTCGAGGTCGTAAACCTGATCGAAGACGCCGATGTCAGGCTCATAGATTTCGATGTTGCTTCCGAATTCGACCAGCACGCCGACATAGCCGGTACAATCTATTTCGGGGCTGATGAGCTGCTCGTCGAGATCACCGGGCCCGGCGAACTCTCCGTCGGAGATAGCGTACTTGCCGATCATCCCCGGAAGGTCCGGGGATTCGTAACCGAGAGGGTCGCCGGTCGTTGTCCAGAGTTGCCAGGCACCCTCGCCCCCGCCGACGCCCGAACCGACGATGGTCCATCCTCCTTTCTCGTTCTCCTCATCGCGTGGAGCTATGATCTCCGCGGTGGTGCTGTAGTTCTCAAAGTCCTCCTTGAAAAGAATCGTCCTCGACGGCTCCGGCTGCTCAAAACCTATCCCGAAATAGTCGAAGTCGGCGTCGCCGACGGAAAGGATGATGCGGAGGGTGTGCTTGCCGGAAGGTGAATGGAAGGTGGGCACGTCAACGGGGATGATCTGCCAGTTGGAAGAGCCCTCTGTGTTGAAGGAAAACCATCCTACGTGCAACTCGTCCCAGAGAAACTCTACGATGGCATCGCCCTCGCTGGCTGCACGGATGGCGCCGATCTTCACGTATCCATCCGCGGGAACGTCGAAGGTGTACCGCCACCAATCGCTCGGCGTGGTGCTGCCGACGTAGTATTCCTCGGTGTTGAAAGGAGGGATAGCGATTGGGTCATCGGGGCGGTAGGCGTTGGTCTGCTGATCGCTCTGGTAGTAGAAATCTCTGAAGTCGAGGTCCGAGCGAAAGCCGGCTCGAAAGCCTCGCTGGAACTCACCGCCGGGGTAGTTGCCACCCTCGAAATCGTAATCCTCGAACTGTCTTTTCAGCATGGAGGGCCCGCGGGGGGTGCTTGCCGGGGAGTCCGCGAGGTCGCTGGCGGCGCCTGTTGTGTTCTGGGAGACGACTTTGTACCGGTAGGTTTTCCCTTCTTCGACAAAATGGTCTATGTAGCTGCTGTCGAGAATGAGGCCGGATATGTCAGCGAAATCGCCAAGCGCTTCCGAGCGATAAACCCTGTATCCGGCGAGGCCTTCCTGTGCGCCGGGGGACCACGAGAGATTCGCGTCCACATCGAAGGTTACGCTGAGGCCGGTGGGCGGGAGAGGGAATGGGGCAACTGCCTGGGAGCCGGTGATGTCCTGGCTGGGGGTGCTCGGATAACTCAATGTGCCGCTGGAGTTGATGACGCTGGAGTGCCCCTCGGGGACGGCGAGAGAGTAGTTGAGGGTCTGGCTTGCGACTTCGCCTTCGCCGAAGCTCCACGATATTTCGTCCGGTTGGGAGGTATCTCCCGTTCCGGGATCGGCGACGGTCAATCCCGCAGGGATAAGCTCGACGAGAGTCAGGCTTGTTGGGACGTTTTCTGCATCAACGTCGAGGGTCAAAGAGACGCTGATGTTCTGCCCCACCTCGTAGCTTGTGGGCAGCTCTCTGGTGCAGACAACATGGGGCTTCGTTCCATAGACCTCAAGCTCAGCGATAGAGATGTAAAAGCACGGCCCGCCGGGCTGACCGTAAATCCGGACGCCAGTTCCGAGACAGCCGGTGAAGGTGAGGTCGTACCGAGAATAGGGTGGACGCTCCGGATCATCCGAGTAGTCGTATTGGGGAGCGACAGCCACGTTTCCGGCTTCGATCCACCTCGTGCCATCAATCGTGTACTGGACCGTCAGGCTTTTCCAATAGCCGCCAGCCGCGGACGGCGTCCCTTCGTAGAAGACTAATGTGTCGAAGTAGAGCTGCTCGGACCATGTATAGCCGTACCAATCCTCGGCGGCGGCGTTTGCGCCGTCATAGCTGTCATAGCTTTCTTCAGTTGTTACTTCGTTCTTGATGATGTTGATGTCCTCAGGCTGGCTGCCGGTGGGGGCGGTGACGCGGGCAATGGGTACGGCGTCCGGCCGCAAAGCGAGATTCTCGGCAGATTGAGCCAAATGTGCAGCCGTTCCGATAAACACGATAGCCAAGCACAAGATGCAGAGACGCATTTGGTCCTCCTGTTATACTTTCCTTTCACCGCCGAAAGAGGCTTCTTTTGACAGGATGACCGGATGGGAGTCCGCGAGATGGTCTCAAGGCTCCCATGCATGGCGTCATCCCGTCAAGAGATTCCCTCAACGGCAGTTGTCGCTCTACATTTAGCCTTCCTTCGGGGACGCCGAAGAAAAGGCGTTCGACCGGAAGTTTAGCACAGGTGCACTCCCTATGCCACCGATTTTGAAGGCGTGGTTGTGTTCGGGCGGGTAGGGCAGTTCGTTTTCGTTCAAAGATTTGACGGGATGACAGGATGCAGAGGATAGACGGAAAGGGATGCCAGAGACGCTCGGGTAACGCCAGCATCTTGCCCCCGCCGACGCGTATCGGGAAAGCGGATCTTTTGACATCCATGACAAGATTGACCGGATAGTTCGGGGTGATCCTGAGTATCCTGTTGTCCTGTCAAAAGCAGTGTCCCGTCGGGATCAAAAGGCGAAATGTCCTCACAGTGGGCATACGGTGCCACAATGGTCTGATCTCGATAGAAGGCGGCAAAGAAGACTTCGTGGATCGCGAAGGCAGTCTGAAAGGCACACCCCTTTTGCTTGACAGTGTTTATGTTTCTGATAGCATCGCTGACGGTAAGGCTGCCTTCATCGGGACAACCGCAGGCAGTTGTTTTTCGCCAAGCGAGGATCGGCAAGTGGAAAACAAGCAGATAGCGGACTTCTTCGCCAGGATCGCCGATTTGTTGGAGATTCAGGGCGATAATCCTTTTCGCATCAGGTCGTATCGCAACGCGGCGAGAATTCTCGGCGATATGCCCGACAGCCTCGCAGAAATGGTCGGGACCGGACGGAATCTGGAGGAGATTTCGGGCATTGGGTCGGGCATCAGCAAGAAGATCGTGGAGATCGTCGAAACCGGCAAGCTGAAATTCCTCGACGAACAGATGGCGAAGGTGCCGTCCGGTCTCCCCGGGCTTCTGAAGGTCGAGGGCCTTGGTCCGAAGAAGGTCAAGCTCTTCTATGACAAGCTCGGAATTGATTCTCTCGATAGGCTCGAAGAAGCCGCGAAAGCCGGAAAGCTCAGAGACCTCGATGGCATGGGCGCCAAGAGCGAGGAGAAGATTCTCAAAGGCATCCGGAACGTCCGGCGTGGGTTGGGAAGGTTTAAGCTGGACGTCGGACTTTCGTACGCCCAGGCGCTTGTGGAGTATCTCAAGGGAGTTAAAGGAGTCAAGCGGCTGGAGCCGTCCGGCAGCACTCGGCGGCGCTGTGAGACCATCGGCGACCTGGATATTCTCGCCATCTGCGAGAAGAACAGCCCCATCATGGACAGGTTTACGTCTTATGACGGCGTTGAGGAGGTCATCGCCAAAGGGGAAACGAAATCGAGCGTGCGCCTTGGGTGCGGCTTGCAGGTGGACCTGCGGGTGCTGGAGCGAGGAAGTTTCGGCTCGGGGCTTCAGTACTTCACCGGATCCAAGGCGCACAACATCGCTCTCCGCAGCAGGGCGAACGATCGCGGCTTGAAGCTCAGCGAGTACGGCGTCTTCGAGATTTCTACCGGCAAAAAGGTCGCCGGCAAAGATGAAAAGGAGGTTTACGGAGTGCTCGATCTCCCTCTCATTCCGCCCGAATTGCGAGAAGATCGCGGCGAGGTCGAGGCTGCCGAGAAGGGGAAGCTCCCCAAGCTCATCGAGCTGTCCGACATGCGGGGCGACCTCCAGATGCACACCAGAGCCAGCGACGGCAAAAACAGTATCCGCGAGATGGTGGAAGCGGCTCAGAAGCTCGGCTACGAATATATCGCTATCACCGATCATTCTAAAGCTGTCCGGATCGCAAACGGCCTCGACGAGAAGCGCCTCGCCGCACAGCTCAAGGAAATTGATAAAATCAACTCAAAACTTTCCGGATTCCGCGTGTTGAAGGGGATTGAGGTGGATATCCTTGCCGATGGCAGCCTCGACCTCTCAAACGACATCCTCAAGGAATGCGAGGTCGTCATTGCGGCGGTTCATTCGCGGTTCGGCATGGAGGAAAAGGAGATGACCGAGCGAATCGTCCGCGCCTTGCAAAACCCGAACGTGAACTTCCTTGCTCATCCGACGGGGCGGCTGATCCTCGCACGCGAGGCGTACAAAGTTGACCTCAAGGAAGTCATCCGTGCCGCCGTGGAGAATAATGTCTGCCTCGAAATCAACGCCCACCCCGATAGGCTCGATCTGCGGGACGCGGACGCCAAAATGGCAAAGGAAATGGGAGCTAAGATTTCCATTTCCACTGACGCACATTCGAAATTGCATCTGGAGCTGATGAAATACGGCGTATTCACCGCCCGCCGCGCCTGGGTCAAGAAGAAGGACGTCGTCAACACCCTCCCCCTTTCCCGGCTGCTCAACACGATTGGAAAAGGTTCCCCGGCACGTCGTAACAAGAGGGAGAAAGGAGACTTGAGGATATGATACGAACGCGGATTGCACCGGCGCCGACGGGGCCGTGCCATGTCGGGATTGCCCGGACGGCGCTTTTCAACTACCTTTTCACCAGGAAACAAGGCGGGACGTTCGTGATGAGGCTGGAGGACACGGATGTCACGCGAAGCCGCAAGGAATACGAACAAGACGTTTACGACAGCCTCCGCTGGCTCGGCCTGAACTGGGATGAGGGACCGGAGATGGGGGGCGATTACAGGCCGTATCGGCAGTCAGAGAGAAAGGAGATCTACCAGGCTCATCTCCAAAAACTCATCGAAGCGAATTACGTCTATCCCTGCTTCTGTACTCCCGAGGAGCTTCAGGAGGAAAGAGAGAGGCGGCAGAAACAGAAATTGCCACCTCGCTACAGCGGCAAATGCTCGCGGCTGTCAAAAGAAGAGCAGGAAGCGGCAAAGGGGGAAGGGAGAAGTTTCTGCA
>JABMQX010000095.1 GCA_013203085.1 bacterium
GACAAATGTAAGATTATCAAGCTTAGCAGCCTTGACCCTGGTGACGTGTGTCCTTCTCGGTGCCAGCCAATGCCAGCGTTTTCACCCCCGGACACCCGGGGGGCTTAAGGTGGAGGCAAGCCCGGCGGACATCGAATGGGTTATCGTGGACACACACGATGTAGGCGTGGGCGGCCAATGGGTTGCCAAACTAACGCCGCACACCGACCGGAAGCTTATCAAGGAACTCATCGCCTCAATCAACATCGCGGTTCATGGAGAACAGATGAGCTGCGCGAGTGAAGGGTTTGTTGTCTTCAAGATAAAGGGCGGTGGCATCGAGGACTTCAACTTCGCTGATATCGGGTCGGGACCCGTCGAGATCCGTCCTGGATTCTGGTCGCGAAGGCTTGCCGGTCCCCTGCGGAAGATTGCGGCCGAGAAGATCGGATGGAACAGGGACCACTCCCTGCCCCGGGTCAAGGTGAAAAGAATCGACGTGTGGCAGTATGAATCCCCTGTGACGGCTTTTCGGCCCGACTCCCCCTCGTTCGCTCCGCTGGTCGCGGCAGCGTCGGAAATCCTCAAGGCACTTGATCCGCGGTGGTGCATGCAGGACCCGGACGTGGGCGACCCCAGGCGGGTTGCCGCGTATCAGGGGGCTCCCCAATTCATCCTCTTCCTCGAAAAGCCTCTCAAGATGTACAAGCTGATCATGCACTGGGAAAACGGCGCCGGCTACGTAACCCGCATCCGCTACGAGACATTCCGGTCGTCGGTCATCGCCCTTTATATGGCTCGCTTTCACCTCGGAATCGGCGGCCTCTACGTCGCCTTCCTTCCCGAAGAACACAATGACGTCGCCGCCGTTCCCGGAAGGGACAAGACCAACTGGCACGAGTGGGATTTGGTGCAGGCCGCGTCCGCCGCCAGGACCATGGGCAAGCCTGATGCTTACAAGGCCTTCACGAAGCTCCTGGAGGAATACGAGAAGATCGCTCCCTCGCCGCGCTGATTCCGCCGCCCCGGTGCCTTTTTCATCGCAGGATCTTGCTGAGAACGATCACCCCGATCTGCCCGCCGAAGCCATAGTTCAGCGTGAGGGCGTTTTCGATGTCTCGACTTAAGCCCACCAGCGGGGTGTAATTCAGGTCGCACTCCTTGTCTGCCCGAGTCAGATTGATCGTCGGCGGAACAAAATCGTTCTGAATGGCAAGGATGGCAATGATTGCCTCGACGCTTCCCGCCGCGCCGAGCAGGTGACCCGTCATCGGCTTCGTGGAGCTGATAGGAATTTCCCGGGCGCTCTTTCCCAGAGCAAGCTTGAGCGCCCTCGTCTCGATGACGTCGTTCTGTCTCGTCGCTGTTCCGTGGCCGTTGATGTAACCCAGATCGCCCGGTGTCAGACCAGCCTTTTCAAGGGCGCCTCGGATGGCAGAAGCGATGCTTCCCCCGCTCGGGTCCATCGAGGCGACGTGGTACGCTTCGCAGCCGATTGCCCATCCCGTTATCTCCGCTCGGACTCTCGCACCTCTCCTTAGAGCGGAACTCAGCGATTCCACGACGAGCGCTCCGCTTCCCTCACCGATGACAAAGCCGTCTCTGTGGGAATCGTAGGGCTTCATGGCAGCGAATGGGTCGTCTATCCCATGTGAAAGCACTCCCATTCTGTCAAACGCCGCCGTCATCAGGGGAGTGAGGGACGCTTCGCTGCTCCCCGCGAGGACGATTTTCGACTTTCCCATCGCGACTCGCCTCGCAGCCATGATAATGGAATGTATCCCCGTCGCGCACGCAGAGACGAAGTTCAATCTCACCCCGCCGCAGCCAAAATGGTCCGCTATTCGATCGCAGGCGGAATTGGTCATGAAATCGTTCAAGAAGGATTCCGGCAGCTCCGCCGGCCCTCGTTCGAGGAAGCGTCGGTTCGCCGCTTCGAAGCTGCGAACGCCGCCCTTGCTCGCTCCGAAAACGACATCCGTTTGCCGAAGTCCGTTCTCCGAAACGCCGGCATCCTGAAGCGCCTCTTCGGCGGACGCCAACGCCAACCCCGAGCACATATCAACTTCTCCAAATCTCGCTACATCCCGGTAATCCGGTCTCGCGCCAAGCGGAATACAAAGCGAATCTCCGTTGAGGCGGCGCACGCCGGTCTTTCCAGCGGCGAGCCTCGGCCACATCTCGGCGACGCAGTTTCCGAGGGCCGTTACGGCGCCAATTCCTGTCACGACCACTCGCTCTTTCTTTTCCACGTTCGTGGTTCGTCCCAGCTCACCGCAGGGAGCGCTGAGGGCGCAGAGGCACGAAGGAACGTGCGTTCGCAGGTTTCTCATTTCTTCAGCGGCCTCTGCGTTCTCCGAGGTTAGGTTTCATGTGCTTTTTGGCAACTGCCTATCGCCACGGGCGACTATCAAGGCTGAAAACCTGTCCAGACACCCCCTCCATTTGCACGAGCCGCACGATGAACGCAGCGACTTCTTCGATTGTCGAACCTCGCCCGAGAACGTTCTCAGAAAGAATTCCTTCTCTCGATGCGAGAGGAATCGAATCTCCCATATCGGTCGGCATATATCCGGGGAGAATCGCATTGACTGCTATATTGTGGCGTGC
>JABMQX010000817.1 GCA_013203085.1 bacterium
ACCCTCGCTTGAAAAACCTGCCAGTGACTGCTTTTCCCTTTTCTTCGGCACTCTTCGCCGACCTCGGCAAGCACCCGATCCAACAGCGACGATGCCCAAACGTAATCAAAAACCTCGTGCGGGGCGCCCCGGTGGACGGTATCCGGCATACTTAGCTCCTCTATCCACTCCAGACGCACCAGTCCCCCTTCCGGCATGCGTCGCTTTGCTGTTTCAGCGCGCTGCGTGCTCACCGCGTACCGTTCCAGCGCCATCAGCAGAAACGTTCGCAATTTTCCCCTCGCGCGGTCTGCGTTCTGAATGAGGTCCCGGCCCAGCACCACCTCATGAAAAAAACCCTGAGTCAGGTCCTTCGACGCCTCCTTGTCATGGCCTTTGGATCGGAGGTAACAATAGACAGGCTTCCAGTACGTCGTCAGCAATCCCTCCAGGGCTGCCTGACGCCGCGGCTCATTGTCCGATCTCGCATCGAAAACATCCGTCCAGTGCGTAACTGGAAACGGTTCGAGCCCACCGCTCGCTGTGGCTTCGCCGTTGCGTTTCAAGATTCGTCTCGTTCCTGTGCTTGTGTCAGTGGCTGATCTCGTGGGGGGGTGAGCAGAGGAGGATTTCCCTCGAGCGCTCACCGATTGCCAGAGGTCGCGATTTCCTCGCGCTGCACCTCGGTTTCTTTGTCCTCGCCCTGTTCCGCTGCCGGTTGGACCAATAGTTCATCACCAAAGGCATAGTTGGGCAGAAAAAGGTCTTCCCAGGCCCCGGAGCTCCAGTAAATCTCGCCCCCCACGGAAGCATTGAGTCGCATGCCCCCGTGATGATGACAGCGAACGACGGGTACAACATCGCCGAAAAGTCTCACCTGCGCCTGCTTCCAATGGCAACACAGCGTCCTCCCTGTCGGGTCCCAACCTTCGGGGACAGCAGCCGGCGAGAACTCATAGGTGTAGCTGCATGCGATTTCTGGATCGGGATAATAGGGCGACGTTTGAGCTGGGTCCTTGGGGCACAGAAGAGTATCGTTGCTCAGATAAGCCGGGACCAGGTCGGACAGCCACGCGGGGAGGTTCCCCTTATCCTTCTCGTACTGCTTGATCGCTGCGTAAATCTTTTGCAGATTTTCCGCACAGGCCTCCATCTCTTCAGGAATCTTCAGAAAGTTTGTGGGAATGACAGACTTGCCCTGTGCCTCCGCCGCCCCGGGAGACGTCTCTTTTTCCCCCGCTTCGTGATCGCGGAGACGCCGCCGAATCTCCATACTTTCCTTCCGCAATAGCTCTGCTTCCTCCTGCTTGCCCCTTGCCTCGAGCAGACGGGCCAGATACATCATCAGCTCAGGCGTAACCGACTGCTCCTTCTCCTGGGCGCGGCTCGTCGTTAGGGCCTGCCTCAGAGTCGCCTCCGCCTCATCCGGTTTGCCTGCCATGAACAGAGTAATTGCCAGGTCTTTCATCGCGATTAAGGTATCCGGGGCCTCACCGCCCTGAACACGAAGGCGGCCCTGCTGTAACCTCCTGAACGTGGCCTCCGCCTCGTCGAAGTTGCCCGTTTGCCTGAGCCTGAGGGCCGAAGTCCTCACGTCGCGGAGGGCCGTGGCGACCTTCGGCATCGCTGTGAGTGTCTCCGGGTGGTCTTCTCCCAGGGCGCGGCGCCGAACCTCCAACGCTTCTCGGTACACCTGTTCTGCTTCGGCGTGCTTTCCCTGACGGATCAGAGTACTCGCGAGGTTGTCCATGAACACCAAGGTATCGGCGTGATGCTCCCCCTGAACACGACGCCTGATCTCGACGACCTCTCTTTCCACTTTCTCCATTTCATCGAGCCTATCCTGTTTGTCCAGGACCGATACCAGACGACTCAAAGACATTACTGTATGTCGGTTTTCCTTCCCAAAGACACGTCGCTGCGTCTCCAGACACTCTTTCAGAATGGACTCAGCCCTCTCGAGTTCGCCCTTATCTATCAGCGGCTTCGCCAGATCGGACAGCCTCCAGAGCGTTAACCCGAGCTTGTCTCTTTCACGCGCAGCGGCGAGAGTCTCTTCCTCTGCGGCGTCCGTCTTGGCGGGGACGGATCGAACCTCAAAGAAATCAAAGGAGGCGTCTATTTCCGGCGCCTCGCTATCCACCCCGTTTATGGCGAGAAGACCGACCTGTTTCACGGAGCCGTCGCCCCACTCTAAGCCTCGACTCAAATCCCGGCTGAGGTTGTCCGACCATCTTTCCTCAACGAATCTTTTGCCGTCCAGGCTCGTCGAGAATGTGTAGCGATTCCCTCGCTTGGTCACCCGAAGCCACAGCCTGTCTAAACTGGGGTGCGCTCTGAAGGATGACCGATGGAAACGGGGACTGCCCCTTTCGAAGCCAAGTGTGAGACGCGGCCCCTGCTCATAGACAAATTTCAGGTACTCGTCGTCATCGTTGTAGAGGATCAGCCCGGCCTGATGCCACTCCCCGACAGGGTTGAATGACGACAGACAGGTCGTGAGTTGAAAATGCTCGCCCTCGCTTGCCGGACAGTCTATGAGAAAGAGGTTCTTGTAATTTGCGACGGCATTGCACAAATCTCCCTTTTGGGTCGTGATGGTGAGCATGCCGGGGGTCTTCGTCAGCGAATGGTGAGACGGGTCGGGGTTTCGTATGTTCCAGTCCAGGGCGAGCTTGTCGTCGAAGTCATCGTAGGCCAACACCTTGCCGTCAGTGGACTCGGCTTCCCACGGGCTCGTCACAGGGGGTGGCTCCTTATCCCCGAACTTTTCGTCAAAGGCGCGAAGCTCAATCTCAAGACGCTGTCTCAGCAGCGCTTCCGCCTCGCCGAACTTCCCTTGTTCGCTGAGGGCCGTGGCGATGATGCGCATCGCTACGAGTGTCTGCGGGTGGTCCTCGCCAAGAACACGGCGCCGAACCTGCAACACTTCTCGGTACACCTGTTCTGCTTCGGCGTGCTTTCCCTGACGGATCAGAAGACTGGCGAGGAGGTTCATGGCCATCAGGGTATCGGCGTGATGTTCCCCCTGAACACGACGCCTGATCTCAACAGCCTCTCTTTGCGCTTTCTCCCATTCATCGAGCTTATCCTGTTTGTCCAGGGCCCATGACAGACGATGCAAAGACCTTACTGTATGTCGGTGTTCCTTCCCAAAGACACGTCGGTGCGTCTCCAGACACTCTTTCAGAATTGACTCAGCCCTCTCGAGTTCGCCCTTTTCTCCCAGCGCTCTCCCCACATCGGACATCAGCCAAAGCGTTGACCCGAGCCTTTCTCTCTCAGGCGCAGCAGCGAGAGTCTCTTCCTCTGCGGCGTCCGTCTTGCCGGGAACGGATCGAACCTCAAAGAAATCAAAGGATGCGTCTATTTCCGGCGCCTCGCTATCCACCCCATTTATGGCGAGAAGACCGACCTGTTTCACGGAGCCGTCGCCCCACTTTAAGCCTCGACTCCCATCCCAGTCGAGGCCGATGGGCCATCTTTCCTCAATGAATCTTTTGCCGTCCAGACTCGTCGAGAATGTGTAGCGATTCCCTCGCTTGGTCACCCGCAGCCAGAGCCTGTCTAAACTGGGGTGCGCGCTGAAGGATGTCATATAGAAACGGGGAGCGCCCATTTCGAAGCCAACTACAAAATGCCTGCGCTCATAGGTAAACTTCAGGTACTCGTCGTCATCGTTGTAGAGAATCAGCCCCGCCTGATGCCACCGCTCGACCGGGTTGAAGGATGACAGGCAGGCTGTGACCTGGAAATCCTCGCCTTCACTTGCCGGGCAGTCTATGAGAAAGAGGTTCTTGTAATCTGTAAAGGCGTTCCAGAAATCTCCACTTTGGGTCGTGATGGTGAGCATGCCGGGGGTCTTCGTCAGCGAATGGTGAGAGGGGTCCGGGTTTCGTATGTTCCAGTCCAGGGCGAGCCTGCCGTCGAAGTCATCGTAGGCCAACACCTTGCCGTCAGCGGACTCGGCCTCCCATGGGCTGGTCACAGGGGGTGGCTCCTTATCCCCAAACTTTTCGTCAAAGGCGCGAAGTCGAATCTCAAGACACTGTCTCAGCAGGCCTTCCGCCTCGTCCAGCTCTCCCCCATCCCTTAGGGTGGCGGCCAGGTTCCCCATTAAGACAAGTGTGGAGGGATGCTCGGGACCCAGAGCACGTTGGCGAATGTCGAGACATTTTCTGTACAACGCCTCCTTCCTTTCGATAATATCTCCCTCCCAGATGGGGTCCTCCATATTGTACATGGCTCGGATCGTCTCTGGCGGCCTCCCCCTCAGCACGCCCCCGCACATTCTATCGAGCCAGCTTTTTCCTCTCGAAAGCGTGAACGCCATATTGTGCATCAGGTCGAGTGTCAGCGAGTGCTCCTCTCCCAGTACGCGTTCAGTCATCTCCAGTAGAGGACCTTGGACCGCTGCCGCTTCCCCCCACTTACCCTCTCGGCAGAGGACACGTGCCAGGTGATACATTGACCGAAGCGTATTTGGGTGTTCCTCTCCCAACACGCGCTGTTGGACCTCAATGCACCGCTTCAGTATCGTCTCCGCTTCGCGGAGTCCCCCCCTTTGCTGAAGCGTCCTTGCCAAGCTGATCATCGCGGTGAGCGTTTCTGGGTGTTCGTCCCCTAAGAGGCGGCGGCGAGCCTCAAGCACCTGCTTGGCTGTCGCCTCCGCTTCCTCGAGTTTCCCTCGGTCCCGTAGAACCCACGTCCAGTTGCCCATCGCGCCGAGCGTATCCGGGTGTTCGTCCCCCAACCTCTCGCGCTGGAACTCGAGGTCCCTTTCATACATCGCCCCGGCCTCGTCCTCCTCTCCCCGAGTCGCAAGGACCCTTGCCAAACTCCGTACAGAATCCATCGTGTCCGGGTGCTGTTCACCCAGGAGCCGACGGCGGATCCCCAGCACCCGCCTCGCCATCGCCTCCGCCTCGTCGAGCCTTCCTCTTTCCGTAAGGGTGCTTGCCAGACCCTCCATTGCGTCCAGCGTGACCTTGTGCTCTTCGCCCAGGAGGCGTTCGTCGAGCTTCACCGCTTGGGTCAGGAGTTTCTCGGACTCGTCGAGTTTCCCGGTGCGGCGAAGAGTGGACCCGAGCTCGCTCCGGGACTTCAATGTATCCACGTGCTCGTTCCCAAGGACTCGCCTTCGGACCTCAAGAAGTTCCCGGTGCATGGTCTCCGACTCCTGGAGCTTGCCTGCTTCCCCGAGCGCTTTCGCGAGGTCGAACATGGAAAGAAGCGTGTCCGGATGCTCTCTCCCCAACTGCTCGCGGCAAATCTCCAGCGCGCGGACATACTGCCCCTCGGCATCCCGATACTGGCCGAGAGCGGAGTAAATGTCGCCGATCCGTGTTCGTATTCTCGCTTCGACCTCGGGCTGATTGGCGAATTTCGTCGCCGCGTCTTTAGCCGCCTGGTCAAGCGCTTCGCGCAAGGTGACCTCCCTCCCCTGAGCCTTTTCCGGTTCGACAGAAGAAAGGATGTCCCCAAGAAACTCGTAAACCGTATTGGCCTTGTCCGCTTCGTTTTCGGCTTTGTCCTGGGCTGCAACGGCTCTGTTTCGCTCGTGGGCGATGCTGATGTAGGCGAAGACGGCGAGGCCGATCAGCACAGCCACTACAGAACACCCAATGGCTACGCGGAGACGATATTTCCTGAGCCGTTTTCGAAGGAAGTAGAGGGTGCTCCGCTGCTTGGCGAGCAACGGCTCCCCGGTGAGGTAGTTTTCGATGTCCTGGGCGAGGATGCCCGCGGAGGAATAGCGCTCTTTCGGGTCGTGCGCCAGGGCTTTCAGAAGGATGGCTTCCAGTTCCCCGTCAACCTTCCTGGTGAGTTCCCGGGGACGTCTGACGTCGTCCTGGGTGATGCGGCGCAGAATCTCGTACCATGTGCCCGACACGTCTAAGGGCGGTTGCCCGACAAGCAGCCGGAACAGGATCACCCCGAGGCTGTACACGTCGGTTCGAATGTCAATTTGGTCCGCATGTCCGGCGGCCTGTTCGGGGGACATGTACGCGGGCGTGCCCGCCGCATGGCCGTCTGTGGAGAGAGCCATGTCCGAATCCCCATCGAGGAGACCTTTGGCAAGTCCGAAATCGAGGACGTGAGGCTGCCCATCCTGGGTCACAAGGATGTTGGATGGCTTGAGGTCACGGTGCATGACTCCCCGCTCGTGGGCGTGCTGGACGGCTTCGCAGACCGTCTGCATCAGCTTCAGGATCTGCCGTTGGTTCAGCGCGTGTTCTTTCACGTAGTCATCCAGCGGGGCCCCCTCAATCAGCTCCATGGCGTAGTAATAACCGCCTTTGTCCACCCCGCTCTCGTAAAGTCGGGCAATGTTGGGATGCTGCAGGCGGCCGGTCAACTCCACTTCTCGCTCGAAACGAGCACGCGCCTTTTCGGAGCCAAACGCCCCTCTTCCCAGGAACTTCAGCGCCACCTCGCGGGAAGCCGCCAACTGCACCGCACGCCAGACCGTCCCCATCCCTCCCCGGCCCAAAACCTTTGTGATTTCGTATCCTTCCAGCTCCGGTGGGGACGACGCCGGCGCCGAGTCTGCGTTCCGTTCTGCCCCACTAATCGACGAGAGCGGGGGCGATGACGCTCCCGTGTTAATATTTTTTGTGTCTGCGTTACGTTCCGGCCCACTGATCGGCGGAAGCGGGTGCTTTTTGGAATCCTCACTCATGGTCAATGCCCCCCATCAGCGTAAACATTATGGACGGAGACCTGTTCTTTTCCTTCCTCGGAGAATACAGTCGCCAGACCAACCGCGTCATTTTCGCTAACTCCTTTGCCCTCAGTGTACTCCGACAATACGAACTGTCAAGCCGGAAAACGCCCCGGCCTCGTACAGCGCAGATACCGGGTACGCGTGTTCGGCGTCTCTCCGACTCGCTGACTGGTCATGCGCTGGTCGAGACCTGACGAGTCGTCAATGAACGGCAAGACAGACGAGACAAAAACATCTATCACACCCTCCATAATATATATTCGCAACATTCCGCAGGTTCTTCCCTCGAAAAATGAAAAAAGTTTTCACCCCGCCCACATCCATTTGATGGGTATCCCCTCCATCTGCTGAGCCACAGCCCGAGAGCAATCCAAAAAAAAATCAATTATTTTCGGTTCGCCGCGGATTATTCCCTCTTTCCTTGCGAATATAGTAGTGGAGGGGCAAATGAATGTCGCCCCGACAGAAAAGAACCGGTCGTAACTCTAACGTGCCTCGCAAAAGGAGGATAGGAGAGATTAACAGCGGTGGCGCAGAAAAAAAGGAGGGCTTGATGATGAAACGAAAGGGCTTCTGCACGGAAATTGTGCTGATTGAATCTCCGCTTCTCTGGGATGGCTGATGCGGGGGTATTCATTTCTGGAAACGTAGAACAACAAAACCATGGCCGGCCCCATTCACTGGGGTAAAACACAGCAAAGCTCTGAAAGGAGGAATTCACGATGAAACGAGAAAATGTAATGAGAAAGAAAATGCTGATGTACTTGGTCTTGTCTGTATTTGTTGCAGGTTTAACACCCGCCGTCACTTCTGCGGCATCTTCTATTAAAAGCTGGGGTATAATGGCCGTTGACAGCGAGGCCCTTGTCGACCCTCACTTTGTCGCCGTAGCAGCAGGGCGCTATCACAGTCTTGCCCTCAAGTCGGACGGCAGTATTGTCGGCTGGGGTTACGATTTACATGGTCAGGCCAGCCCGCCTGCAGGAAGCGACTTTGTGGCCATAGCAGCAGGGGGCTTTCACAGTCTTGCCCTTAAGTCAGACGGCACTATTGTCGCCTGGGGTTACGATTATTTTGGTCAGGCCAGCCCGCTTGGAGGAAACGACTTTGTGGCCATAGCAGCAGGATACCATCACAGTCTTGCCCTTAAGTTAGACGGCAGTATTGTCGGCTGGGGCCGCAACAATTTTGGTGAAGCGAGCCCGCCTGAAGGTGAAGCTAACGACTTTGTCGCCATAGCAGCAGGGAACTTACACAGTCTTGCCCTCAAGTCAGACGGCAGTATTGTCGGCTGGGGTCACGATGGTTATGGTCAGGCGACCCCGCCTACAG
>JABMQX010000818.1 GCA_013203085.1 bacterium
GCCTGTCAGGTGCAGAGTATTCCGGAGAAAGTTGCTCCCGGTCTGTCGCCGCCGGTTCGGGCCGCCGTCTCGAGGGCGGCGGAAATGATCCTCCACGAAACGCATTCTCTCCCGCGGGAGATTCTCACTGAAGCCCCAACGCCCAAGACCGGCTAAGCGATTTGCGTCGGATAGAAAGCAAGAGGTGAAGTCATGGAATCTGAAAAAGAAACGAGCGAAACCACCATCGTCGTCAAGGAGCTTGATCCCACTTTTTGCGAGGAGGTGGCGTCGCAGCCGGGTGGCCAGTACATCAGAAGGTGCTTCGCATGCGGCACATGCGCCGCTGGCTGCCCGGTGACAGAGATTGACGAGGAGTACAATTGCCGAAGGATTGTTCGGCAGATTCTCTTCGGGATGAGGGACGAAGTGCTCGCCTCGCCCCTGATCTGGTTCTGCATGCTCTGTTACCGCTGTTACGCACGCTGCCCTCAGAAGGTCAACTTCACCGATGTGATGAGGGCCCTGAGGTACCTCGCCATCAAAGGGAAGCACGCTCCTCCGGATATCCTCGACAAGATGGATGAAGTGGAACGCTTCTCCCAGATGCTTCGCCACGACCTTGTCACCCACACTTTCGACGGAAGAAAAGAAATCCTCAACAAGCTCAAGAAGAAGATAGACGACTATGGGAAAAAGCACGCAAATTCGTGACGAAGTCAAGAGCTTCAAAGACCTGACAATCGAGGTCCAGGACCGAGGTATCTGCGGCAAGTGCGGCGGATGCGTTTCCTTTTGCTCCGCCGGAGAATTCAACGCTCTGCGAATGGAGGAAGACGGCACCCCCCGGCTGGTTGACGAGGAAAAGTGCGTCAAGTGCGGCATCTGCTATCTGATCTGCCCCCAGATAATAGCCCTAAACCACGAACTCGACGAGAAGATGGACTGGAAACCCCCTATCGGTCCCTTTCGCAAGCTCGTCTCGGCCAGAACTACGTCTCCGGAAATCATGGAAGTCTGCACCGACGGCGGTGTTGTTACATCCCTCCTGACATACGCCCTCGAGAAGAACTTGATTCAAGCGGCAATCGTTTCCCGGAGAGTCGGCCCTTTTACGCGTCAGCCAATGGTTGTCACGAAGCCGGAGGACTTGATCGAAGCCGCAGGGTCCCACTTCGAGGAGACGTTTCATCTCGACGAAATCGGCAAACGATATAGCAGCTTTGTCCCCTCCGTCAGGGACATAAGAACCCTGGGAGAGCGGAATCTCGACAGGATCGCTCTTGTCGGAACACCTTGCCAGGTCTATGCCTTTCGAAAAATGCAGCTACTGAGAGTTGTTCCCTCCGATACCATAGCCCTCACCATCGGCTTATTCTGCATGGAGAACTTCTCCTTTGACGAAAAAGCCCGGAAGAAGCTTGAGAAGAACATAGGTATCAAACTCAAAAACATCCGAAAACTTAATATCAAGGATAACGTCATCGTCACTCAGGAAAATGGCGAAGTGGTGCACGTTCCCTTCGAAGCTGTGGATGAACTCGCAAGACCGGCTTGCTTCGCCTGTTCCGACTTCGCCTGCGATTATGCCGACATTTCTTGTGGAGGGCTGGGATCCCCGGACGGTTACACCACGACCATGGTCCGCACCGGCATCGGCGAGAAAGTCTTCAACGGCGCCAAGCAGGAAAAGTATATCCGGGAATGGTCGCCCCGAGACAAAGAGAAGTACCGCATTCATAAGACGGAGATGATGGCCAAAATAGTGTCGTTTGCCCTACGGAAGAAGAACAGGGCAAAACGTACCTTAGGTGAGTAAAGATGTATAAAAGTGCACTCGTCGTCGGCGGAGGAATTGCCGGCATTCAAGCAGCCCTCGACCTGGCGGAGATGAAGGTTCGAACGTACCTGGTTGAAAGTGAGCCAAGCATCGGTGGGAGAATGGCCCAGTTGGACAAGACTTTCCCCACGAATGACTGCGCCATGTGTATTCTCTCTCCGAAACTCGTCGAAGCCGCAAGCCATCCCTATATTACTATCATCACCAATGCCGACGTCCAGAGCGTTGAAGGGGAAGCGCCTGCATTCCGGGTGAAAGTGCTCAAAAGGCCCCGGTATGTGGATGAGGAGAAATGCACCGGCTGCGGTGTGTGCATGTCTAAATGCCCTGTTCGAATCCCCGACGAATACAACAAAGGTCTCACCAGAACCAAGTGCATTCATATCCCTTTCCCCCAGGCGGTCCCTGCCATCCCCATCATTGATAAGGACAGTTGCATTTACCTCCAGAGGGGCAAGTGCCGCGTCTGCGAGAAGTTTTGTGAGCTCAACGCCGTCGATTTCGAGCAGAAGGAGCGGATGCTCGACCTCGAGGTCGGGGCCATCGTTCTGGCAGCGGGCTCCGCTGAATTCGACGCCACGCTCAAGGATGAGTACGGCTACAAAACCTTCCCCAACGTCATGACCAGCATCGAGTACGAGCGCATTCTCAGCGCCTCCGGTCCCACCGGTGGGCATGTCCAGCGCCCTTCCGACGGGAAGGAACCCAGGAGCATCGCTTTCCTGCAGTGCGTCGGTTCGCGGGATATGCAGGTCGGCAACAAATACTGTTCCGCCATCTGCTGCATGCAAGCCGCCAAAGACGCCATCATCACAAAGGAACATTCCCCTGATGTGGATATAGCGATCTTCAACATGGATATCCGCGCCTACGGAAAGCATTTTGACAGATTCATTGAGCGGGCC
>JABMQX010000819.1 GCA_013203085.1 bacterium
AGTTCACGTACTCGCTGTCCACGTGCAGACCTGCCGGAAGGCCTTCCAGTATCCCGACTAAGCATTCGCCATGGGATTCCCCAGCAGTCAAATATCTCAGCATAATTCGACGGCCCTCATATTGTGTGCGGGTCGGCGGCAGCAGAGTATCCCGCCCGGCGGGTTTTCGCCGGCGACTTTGCCTCCGGACGCCCGGTAGCATGTCTATCTCTCCGACACGCATGGGACTGTCCTGCCGGCCAACATCAGTACTATATAACATAAACATAGGCTGCCTCGCCATTCTTCCTTTTCTCGGCGACTCAAGATGTGGCTTCAACGGAGGCAAAATTCGTTTTTGTTTTGCGGCGGCCAGTAAGATATAGTCTTCCCGGTGAACAGTGACGGTTCTTCCCGCTATGAGATTCGGACTTATGAAGACTCCTTCACATAAGAAAAGCGCGAAGAGAAAAAGGCGCTGGGTGAGACGGCTGTACTGGATGGCAACGGCGACGATCCTCATCATCGTGATTGCCTTCGCCATCGTCGTCGCCAACCTCAAACAAATAGTCCTGAGCCGTCTGCAAGCCAGCTTTCCCGGACTTCGCATTTCGGTAGGCAGCGTTTCCCTGAAATCCCTTTCCCACGTTCGTATAGCTCGCGTTCGCCTTTCCGGCCCCAGAGGGGCGGAGGGATCGTTTGTCGTGATGCCGGAAGTGGACGTTCGCTATCGGCTCGACCTTCTCAAAGGCCTCGTTCTGGAGAGCGTGGGCCTTCCGGGTGTCAATGCCACTCTCCGTCCGGGCTTCGGCGCCATCCTTCCCTCGCTTGCGGGTCCCAGGAGAGAAGGCCGGCGTGTGGAGAAATTCCCGGTCGGCCCCTCTATCGGAAAAGTCTCATTGACTAATTCGCGGCTGGATTTCAGTAGCCCCGACTTCCGTCTCGCCTGCTCGGTCGAAGCGATTGCCGATAGTTCGTCCAGCGGGACTCTTCTGGAGAACACGGACTTCTCTCTGAAGCTGGAGAAGGTCCTTCTTGACTTGCCGTCCTTCCGGCTGCGAGATGTGGAACCGCGCCTGTCCGCTCTCATCGTTAGAGAGCCGGACGGCAGCAGGATTCATGTGCTGGGGGGGGATCTTTATCTATCCGATTTCCTGCGGTCAGATTTTCACGGAGACCTCTCGTTCGAGGAATCTGCTCTCACCGCGAAATGGCAAATGGAAGTTCAACCTTTTCAGACCACTGACGTTCTCAGACACTTGAAGGAGTCCTTTCGCGAACTCGACCCTTATCGAATTGAAGGCTCAGCAAGTGCCCACCTCGAACTTGACTGTCGCTTCGGTGAGCGCAGCGAGCTTTCTCTCTCCGGCGAAGCCTCGGTCAGGCGTGGGCGGGCAGTTTTGCCCGTGCCTGAGCTTCTGGTTGTTGAAGATGTCGAGGCGTATGTTCCCTTCTGCTGCTCGATCCTCGATGGAAAGACCACAGTCACTATCGGCTCTGACCAGCGGCGCCTCGCTGGCGGGAGAATCGCCGCAGCTCGAATCAGCTATGACGAACAGGAGCTTGCCTCCGATCTACTCGCCTTCTTCGAGTTTCAACAGGACCGCGCAGGCAACCGAGTTCTGAAGTCGCTGAATGCTTTTTTTCATTCTCATGGTGGAAACGTTGACGCCCGCCTCTCGGGCAGCCTGCGAAGCGATGTCCTCAATCTGGAAGGCGAATTGAGAGCTCAGGATATCGGGCTTGATGAAGTGTTGGGGCACCTCGGCGTCGCCCGGGACACCGTTTGGGGAAAAGCTGGGGGAAAAGCCCGAATTTATTTCACAGCCGGTCCGAAAGCCGCTCTCACGCTGAAAGCCGACCTGAGGGTGCGAGTGCCCGAGGCCATTGTTTCCTTTCGGAAGCCGCTGACCATACGGGGATTGGAGATTACGACCCCCTTTGAATACTCTGCTGCTTCCAACGTCCAATCTATTGGAATCAAGCCGAGCGAGAAATATCCGTTGGGCGGCACTGTCGCAGCGGAAAAAATCGGATACGGAGAAAAAGTCAACCAGGACGGCACCACTTCCCCTCAATGGTCGGTCTCGCGCCTCTGGGCAAATCTGGCTTCTACTGGCGACACGACGGAACTTACCATCGAGTCCTGTCAAGCTTACGATGGCGAGCTCACAGGTGTTATCACCGCCTCTTTGAAAGAGAAAGGGCTCACAAATCACGGGGAACTTCACCTCGAGGACCTCGATCTGGAGAGCCTCGCTAAGGGTCTTGGCGCGAAAAGGGAGAAGTTCTATGTGAATGGCCTGATGGGAGGGACCGCGACCTTTTCGGGCAAGGAGGGACAATGGGATGAGGTCAAGGCAGAATTCTCCTCTGTCCCACCCGGAGGCATTCTTCGAGTCGGAGATGTCGAGAAGCTTCTCGATTCTCTCCCCGGCGAAGCGGGCAAGGC
>JABMQX010000820.1 GCA_013203085.1 bacterium
AAAAGGGCTTCGATTTCATGGAGAGGTGTCCGAGAGGCCTAAGGAGCACGATTGGAAATCGTGTTCCCGTGAAAACGGGACGTGGGTTCGAATCCCACCCTCTCCGTTCTTTCTTTCTGGCTGGAGGTCTTTGCCGAGGTCGGATGATGCGTCTCTGGAGAACTCGCGACGCCCAGGGGAGCGGTTTCGCTCCCTTCCCTCTCAAAGCCCCAGAACCAGAAGATGACTTGGCTAAGTACTGCGATTCGCAAATACAGTTACGTATGGTTCTCTGAGAAAAGAGTTCGTTTGACACGATAACAGGATACACAGGATCACCCCCAAACCAATCGGTCAATCTTGTCGATCCTGTCAAGAATCTTTCCGACACGATAACAGAATGGACAGGGTCACAACTGATCAACCATCTCGTCGCCACCGGTAAGCCAGTAGGCCTTGTCTTGAATTTCGGAGAACGGAAAGTTGAGGTAAAGCGAAAGGTCAGGGACCTTTCGCAGGGATAAACAGGATTCGAAGAATCACGTCCATCTTGTTATCTTGTCAAAAAAGGATACGTCTCCAAACTTGTGAATCGGAGCACTAAGTTATTCCGAGCTCGGTTGTGTCAGTGTCTCTGTGGAGGAGCGAACTGAACTCGGACGTCCGGGGGCCCAATTTACCGTCAACATTGGATGGCGGGAACCGGACCAAACGGAGGAAACCATGGCCGGAGGAAGTAAATCTCTAACTTCCATCCTCATTTGGCTTCTGTCATCAGTCATACTGGGGGGTCTTCTCGGAGCTGAGCCAGCGAGCCGCACGCCGTCTTTCGAAATACACATCGTCAAACCTATCACTAATGCCCGACTGCTCCCCGAGACATCCCCGGTCCCCTCAACCGGCGACACTGTCCTGAGAGTGACGGCATGCCCCGGTGAGTACGAGCCGGCAAGCTTCGCGGTTCTCGCCGTGAAAGATTTGAAGGGGCTGAGACTCTCTATCACGGATTTGAAAAGCCGGGAAATCGGTCGCTCCATTCCCTCGACTGCCATTGAAGCCCATATTGTCAAATGCTGGTATCAGTCGGGCCGCGACATCCATTTCCGCAACGAAAGAATCCTGACGCCCGAACTTCTCCTGAAAGACGACGCCCTCGTCCGCGTGGACTGCGAAAAGAAGCAGAACTACCTCCAATCAACGCCGCCCGGGCGGGGAAAAGCCTCCTACGTTCTGATAAGTGCGAAAGATAGCGCCGGTCTCGCGAACATCTCGCCCCGGGATGCCAATGAGCTTCAGCCGGTGGACATCCCCGCCGGAACTCTAAAGCAATTCTGGCTGACAATCCGCGTCCCGGAAGGGGCCCCGGCGGGCGAGTACTCAGGCGAGGTCCGTTTGCGAACGGAGAGCGATACAGAATCTCACGTTCCCCTTAGAGTTCGCGTACTGCCTTTCGAGCTTGAGCCGCCGGTCCTCCGATATTCCATTTACTATCGCGGCAGACTCCGCGGGAACGGTCTTGGCAGCATCAGTTCCGAATGGAAATCGGCACGGCAATACGAGGCAGAAATGCGCGACTTGAAAGCCCATGGCGTTGAATACCCCACTGTCTATCAGGGCTACGACACCGATCTCCTGAATCAAATGTTCCACCTCCGTGATAGGGCGGGCTTGCCCAAAGGTCCGTTGTACACGCTCGGCATCGGCACGGGCGCCTCAGGACGACCGGAGCAACTGGCGGCGTTGAAGAACGGCGTGAAGAGGTGGATTGACATTGCCTCCGCCCACGGTTACGGCCCCGTTTACGTTTACGGTATTGACGAGGCGAAAGGCGAGAGGCTCAAAGCCCAGCAGAAAGCCTGGGAAGCCGTGAAAGAAGCCGGTGGGCGAGTTTTCGTCGCCTGCTACAGGGGCACTTTCGAAGCTATGGGCGATAGGCTTGGGCTGGCAGTCTTCGCCGGGCGGCCCGACCGAGGCGAAGCAAGGAAATATCACCGCGTCGGAAGCGAGATTTTCTGCTATGCCAATCCTCAGGTGGGTGTCGAGGAGCCGGAAACTTATCGCCGCAATTTCGGCTTGCTCCTGTGGAAAGCCAATTTCGATGGCGCCATGGACTACGCCTATCAACATTCCTTCGGCCACATCTGGAACGATTTCGACCATAACAATTACCGCGACCACGTTTTCACCTACCCGACTGCTGACGGCGTCATTGACACCGTCCAGTGGGAAGGTTTTCGAGAAGGCGTGGACGATGTTCGTTATCTCTCCACCCTACTCAAAGCGATCGAGAAAGCCCGGCGATCCTATTCCCCCGATGCCGCTGAAGCGGAACGTTGGCTCGAACAACTCGATCCTACCCGCGACCTCGATGACCTGCGAAATGGCATGGTAGAGTGGATATTGAAACTCCGCAATCAGTAGCCACGTGAGGAGGTTTGACATTCCGGGCTGGGTAATCACCTACTCGAATCTCAGAATTGTGAACGAATACGGCGGGAACGTGTACGTCATTTCGCCATCTTCGATCCTGTAACTCCACTCCCTCTCCCGTGAAACAATGTTTTCCGGATCATCCGGGGTGTTCACATCGTCAAGCTCACCCTCAATCCGGATGACCCGAGCGACAGGATTCCGGGGCGTGAAACCCGACAGTCGCATACGCGATTTCACACGCCCGGCGCTCACGTTGACTACCTGGACTGTAAGCGCCTTGCCGTCCTCGCTTTTCTTTGCCGTTACATCCAGCGCCTTGCCGGTGCTTTCGAAGTCTGTTTCGACACAAAGGGGTAGGTAGTTCCGCGAGATCATTTGTGTCACATAATAGGGGGGCTGTCCCCATGCCTGCGAGGGAGTCAGGAACAGCATTCCTTGATTCCAGCCGTTGTCGTTTTGCTTGTAGGGCTGGAGACAGTTTGCCGCACAGACGACCGGCACATCGGCGCCCATTCGCTCCAGCTCGTTGATTGCATGGGCGTGGCCCAGTGCCCGTCGCACGCCGTGGTTATTGGCGTTCTCCTCGAAAACGCAGACCTTGAAATCGGCGCCGGTATTGAACTCGTGCAGCGCCCGAATGAAATCACGCAAGCCGATTACACCACCGCCCATCTCGTCCGGATTTCCTGGCTCGTGGTTCCAGATGTGTACGTCGAACCAAACGGCTTTTCCGCGAGCCTCGGCGAATTCAAGAATCTTCTTATGGACTGCCAGGCTTTTGATCCTTGGCGCACCGCGGAAATCGAAAGGGTCGCGGATAGGAGCATTGTAAAGAAAATCGCCGACCACCGGTACAATGCCGGGGTCCTTGCTCCACATTGCCTCCGCCAGGAGTTTGAACCGCTCAAAATAGTGTTCGTTAATAGCTTCCTCATTGCCGATTTCGATGTATTTCAGGTTGTAGGGCTTAGGGTGTCCGTCCTCGACGCGTTTACTTCCCCACACGGAGTTAGGCTCGCCGTTGACGTACTCCGCGAAATCCCTCATATCTTCGGGTGTCTCCTCAATATTGAAAGCCGGGATGCCGAGAAACCCTGCCTGTTCGCAGAAATTCAAAAAGTCAATGATACCCCAGCCATTGGTGGAATATGGATACCAGGTGCCACGGTATGGAGGGCGGCGGTCTCGCGGGCCGATCATTTTCTTCCAGCGGTATTGCCCCGAGTTGATCATGGACCCGCCGAGGCGGAGGACGGTCAAACCTTGTTCGAGAAGCCCTTCGGCGATGTCCTTGCGAACCGGCAATCCCTTGAAGCGCCCCCAGGAGCCGGGCTGCAAAAAGGCGTGACCGATAACGATGGATGCCGGATTTTTCAGTTTGATGGCAAAGCGCCCTTTCTTATCTGCGTCCCTCGGAGTAAGGGCGAAGTCCAGCCGCTTCCAGCCCTGACTGCTTGCCCGCAGCTTCTTCTCAGAGTAAACCTGCGAACCATCACCGCTCTCCATCGCCACGTAGAAATCCGCGGGCTCATCGGCCCGAACCCAAACGTATCCCTCATACGATTTCCCCGCCTGAAAGTACATGCCCCAACGATTCAAGCTCTGGTTCTCGATACCGATCTCCCCCTTGCCGGAAAGAAAGGCTACCCGCTGGCTCTGGGAGCCGTTAAAGGAGTCTTCCGATTCCAAAGTGAACTCCCCTTGTGCCGAATTGCGGGCCAGCGGACGCCACATACCGCTGACCTCGCCCGTAAGACTCTGGTCGGCCCGTGACTTGAAAGGCAATGGCTTCTTCTCCCCTTCTATCTTGAGCCAAAGGTCCCGGTACACTGCCTTACGCTGCCATGTCCGCAAGGCGACCCGGCCGGAACGGAGCGGGTGCGTGTCATCTTCGTATTTCAACACGGTTTTGCCGTTGACCGAGATGTCCACGGAAGTTTCGCCCATCTCCACGACGAGCGGGATCCATTTCTCCAGCGGCACGTCGCAGCGGACCTCCCGGATCGGCTCAAAGTTGTTGCGATGTCGCGCGAAGATCAGCCGCTTACGCCGGGGTGAGAGAGCGACTTCGTAGCCGATGAACCTGTCGGCGCCTACGCCGGGGTCCTTCAGTTTCACGATAAGCCCGGCGTTGCCCGGCTTGTCATCCGGGAAATACATTTCAACGCCGACTTTGCCGATTGAGAACTCCGGGCCATCAGGAATCAGTTTGGCCCCCTGTCCCGCACCGGCGCGCAATACCCCGTCCTTTACGACCCACGTGCCGCCGAACGCCGTGAATCCTTCGGGCGGCGAGGACACCGCCGGCTCCTCAAAACTTTCCCCGAATATCATTTGGCTGTAAATGCCCCCGTAAATCTCATGGTTAACATCCTCGATGCAGGCGCCGGTCATGTAGCGACTTATGCGGTGAGTGACCCGGTCCGCGTGCACTACGATTCTCGC
>JABMQX010000821.1 GCA_013203085.1 bacterium
ATCGCCGGGAATCAACCCGATCCGGCCTGTGGCGTTTCCGGGCAGGCTGAAACATTCGATTAAGATGTCATCCAGGTAGAACTCCAGCAGCGAATGCTTCAGCAGCAGCCGAAACTTCGCCGGTTTGCCGTAAGTCATCTCGCGATCCACTTTCTTCTCCGGCTTGAAATTGGACCCGTCGGCCTTTATCGGTCCCAGTTCCGCAATGCCCTCGGCATTAATCAGTATGGCTGACCCGCTCTCCTCCCCACAATCGATGTACAACCCGCGCAGTGGCGAGCCATCGGACTCGGGCAGCATCAACTCACCTTCCAGAATTAAGCCCAGCCCAACATCAAATGTGTTATCCAACAGCATGATCGATCCGTTGCCGGCGGTGGGCACGTTCACCTTGATGCGTTCGTGCTTCATCTTTTCGTTCCCTTCCCACCAACCCAGGCGAAATGTACCTTCCTCGTCAACTACGGCCTCTTTCAGCGGCGCGAAATAGACCTCCCCATCGCGTGCAATCGAATGATGGTTGACCAGTACATCGCCGTCGGGGGCAGGAAAGAAGCGGGAGAAATAGGTATGCCCTGCAAGGAAGTATAGGTTCTTTTCAGCCTTGTGAAACGGTCCCTCCGGCTTGTCAGCAATCAATGTCATCATCTTCCCGTGCGCCCCGAACATCATGTAGTACTTGTCCCTGATCTTCTCCATCGCGCCGACTTCACCTTTTCGGACGCCTTCAACTTTCGGCGGAGCCAGCGCATGCCAATGGACGCCATCATTCGTTTCCCCGAACCCAAAACAACCGCCCGTTTCTCCTTTCGGCGCGGCCGTCCAGAATCCATACAGTCCGCCACCGGGGCGCCGGATCGTCCAGATACAGTCCCAGCGGCCGTTCGTCTGGTACCAGCGTTCGTCTTGCCTGAATTCGTATTCATCGCCAAGGCGTATCCAATGAACTAAGTCTTTGGACTCGGCGAAGAAGATGGTCTGCCGCGGGCCTTTCCACTCCGAGAAATTCATGAAGAACTTGCCGTCCTTCTCGTAGTTTGGCGATTTCCACGTTGAGCCTGTGCCCATCCAAGTCACGCCCTTGCCCTTGGACAATATCTGGCCGATCTCCTTCCAGTGAACACCGTCTGGAGAACTGGCCATCGAAATGTTGTTCCATTGGCTACCCGCCTTGGCGAGATAGTAAAGGTAGTAAGTCCCCTCGTGGAAATACAACCACGTGTCCCACATGTTGCCGGTTCGTTTCGACCGTGCCTTGTAGAACATGGTTTGCACGACGCTCTCCAACGGCGTTTCTTCTTCGTCAATCGCGGGAAATCTCTTGTCCCTTGCAGCCCACAGGAAGCCGCTTCCATCCAGATGCAGTCTACCTGCCTTGAAGGCCGTCCCGGATGAAGTGCCATCGCCCGATTCTGCAACCGAGGCGTCAACATGCCACTCAGCCGCAGTCAAGTATGAGGGGACCGAAATGAGTAAGAACACCGATGTGGCGAAAAAAACTGCTTTAGCAATCATTCTTACCCCCTTCATTCTTGATCGGCGTCGCCGAATCCTTAGGTTCGACTAAGCGCCGCCGGTAAACACGTCGTGCAGAATGATCCAACCAAAGGGCGAAAAAGCCCTTTCGCATAAGGAAGACTATAACGGGCCCACGGTCTCCACGCAACGACTGACTTCGAAAATGGGAAAGCAAGTAACGGTTTCTAACACCCGTAACTCTCTGAGCACGAGGCAGAAGCGGATGGCTTGAAGCAGATATCTTCCGCGTAATGTGCGCACACTCTACGATCATCGAGAAAGGAAATTATACGGCGCTACAATCCAAGAAATGCCGAGTCGGGCACCCGTGGTGGATCTATCGACCACGTCGGATGCAGAGGCCATCAGAAGGAAGAACGCCGTCTGACTCAAGTGTTGCTCTCCCTGGTTATGACAGACGCAGCCGGGTTCTATGGCAATCTCTCGATCCGATAGAACCGCCCAATCGCTCCGGCGGCAGGGCCAAGGGGATGGAAGCCGTCGTCGGTCCAGGAGGTGATGCCTGTGCCGGAGGCGGAGATGGTGCCGGGAACAGTCACCCAGCTTATCAAGCTGGAGATCGGACCGGCCACCCAGACTTTGTGGATTTTGCCCGGCTCGCTGTCCCTGCCGATGGTCGGGGAATTCGTATCATCCTCGACGCCTTTCGCACCGAAGCTCCGCCGGAACTTCTGAATACGGTGGTTGTGTAAATCTACAACGTAGACGTTCCCTGAATCATCCACAGCGAGCGCTTCCAGGCCGTTGAAGTACCAACCATCCGGTATCTCCGGCCAGAGCTTGACGAAGGAGTACTCCTCAGCGGCATCAGAGAGTGGAAGCAGTGGTCCCGCCAGGAGGACACAAGGTATAACGTAGAATCTTGCGGCGTTTCTTGGCTTCACAAAGCGCCCTTTCGCTTGGGGTGTTCACGTCACAACGCTATCACTACCACATCCGAACAGTCAACAATGGTCTCGGCACGCCTGTATCCCGCAAACGCTGAGAGCTCTCGATCTTCGGAAGAGGCGTGGGCAATATGGCAACTTCGTCAGAGGTTGGGCGCGCATTTGCGACAGATAACTTGTGGACAGTTGCAGATCGCGCACTTCCGCCAGTTAATCGCCCGATAAGAGAAAACCGCGCGCTTTCCACATTGAAGGTGGCGCCAGGCCTGTGCACGGCATAATGCGAGCAAATCTGCGGCGGTTCGTACTCTCGGTTCACTCCGAGACTCCTTCGGCGAGTAGGAAAGCCCTTGACAAGCGTGATCGGGCCCTCGAAAATGCAGCACCATAGGCGCAGGGCATGTTTCCTCGGGTAGGTCCCGAGGGCCCTGGTGAGCCGTCAGTGGCTAACGGTTTTGTGACTTCAATGAAAAGGAGGGTGAGATGAACCGAGTTCGCAGTTATCTGGTATTGGTCTTAGTGTTCGCGGTCGTGACCGTATCGATCGCCGCCGCTGCGGCGCAAGCTCCTGCCGGG
>JABMQX010000096.1 GCA_013203085.1 bacterium
ACTGTCGTCATCCATTCGTCAAAGCCAATGGAAAAAGGGCACATGCCAAAAACCTTACCGCGTCTCGGGCATAAGTTTGAGTGCGATGATGCTTGTGACCGCGCGTGAGACTTACGCCCTGCCGTACGCTGTAATCGGGGAGATTGCATTATGAAAGAATCCTTTAGCAGAAGGGAATTCATGGGGATTCTGGCGGGCGCCGCCGCAGGGTTTGTCATGCCCCGCTCGGCATGTGGTGGTAATGGCCCCGGAAAGCCGAATTTCATCTACATTCTTTGCGACGACCTCGGCTACGGCGACCTCGCCTCCTACGGGCACCCCATCATCAAAACACCCTGCCTCGACAAGCTGGCCTCGGAAGGCATGAAACTGACCGACTGTTATGCGGCTGCCCCTGTGTGCTCTCCGGCGAGAGCGGGCGTCATGACCGGGCGGACGCCCTGCCGCTGCGGAATCCGCGATTGGATTCCCGCCAACTCCCACATTTACCTGAAAAGGCAGGAGATCTCTGTGGCACGGCTGCTGAAATCCGCTGGCTACACAACTTGCCACAGCGGAAAATGGCACTTGAGCAGCACACTTGACGGCTCGGAGCCAACGCCCGGCGACCACGGTTTCGACCACTGGTTCTCCAGTCAAAACAACGCTTCTCCCAATCATCACAACCCTCGCAACTTCATCCGAAACGACGAGCCGGTCGGTCCCCTCGAGGGATGGTCGAGCGCACTCATTGTGGAGGAAGCGATTCGGTTCATCAAGAATGCGAAGGACAGGCCCTTCGCGCTGTTTGTGTGGTTCCATTCGCCGCATGAGCCAATTGCCACGCCCAATGACTATGTGAACATGTACTCGCAGGTGGATGTCCCAACGAAGCGTGTTTATTATGGAAACGTCACCCAGATGGACTATGAGGTCGGACGGTTGGTGAAAGCGCTCGAGGTAATGCAATTGAGCGACAAGACGTTCGTCATGTTCACCAGCGATAACGGCCCGGAGACGCTGCTGCGCTACCGCGGAGCGAAGTATTCGCACGGGTCGCCGGGGCCACTTCGCGGAATGAAATTGCACATGTACGAGGGCGGCATCCGCGTCCCCGGCATCATCCGCTGGCCGGGGCACACGAAGCCGGGCCAAGTTTGCCGTGAGCCGGTCAACGGAACAGACGTCCTCCCGACCTTCTGCGACATCGCCGGTGTAAAAGTTCCCCGCGACAGAGCTATTGACGGCGCCAGCATGATGCCAATCTTCCGAGGGAAACCTGTCAAACGCGACATCCCGCTCTACTGGCGTTACGATAGAGCGCTTGGCCGACCAAAGGTCGCCATGCGCCAAGGGAATTGGAAGCTTCTCGGCTATCAGGGCCTGGAGAAATTCGAGCTTTACAATCTGGAAAGCGACCTCAGTGAAACCACCGATCTCGCCGCCAAAGAACCAGACCGCCTCAAAGCCATGATCGTGGCAATGACAAAACTCCATAAGGAGGTCGAGGGCGACCCAATATCGAAATGAAGGAATCACCGAGGCAAAAAGACTTGGAGTTTGTAAAAGCGGCGGGGTTCTTCGTTTGATGTGTCGTCGAACCATTCAGCGAGGCGGTCGTCTCCGGGAGGGATGATTGCCACCTCTGTCCAGAGTTCCTGATCCGCGCTGACGAGAACGCGATACTCTCTTCCTGACTTTGCGTGCCACGTGAGTCTCACCCCATTTCCCGTCCGAACCACTTCGGCGATCTCAAATATTGACGCAGGGTCTGTGGGGTCTGTGCCGGCAGTCTGCTCATCCAGATTTGTGAACCCGTCGCCGTCAGGGTCGCCCTCGCCGCCGTCGTCGCCCGTCGAGACGAGCGGGTCGAAGCCATAGGACAGTTCCCACCCGTCGTGCAGGCCATCCACATCCGTGTCCATGCTCTGCGGGTCGGCGCCGAAATCGTACTCGGCCAGGTTGTTCATCCCATCGCTGTCCGAATCGTCGTCAGCCTCCGGAAGGAGATCGCCGAAGAAATATATCTCCCATTCGTCGGCCATGCCGTCGCCATCGGTGTCAACGAAGGGCCAGAACGGCGACTCGTACGCCCCCAAGTCGTAGCCCGTCCCTCTCGGACGGGATCGTCCGTCGAAATCGTCCGAGGGAGCATCCTGCTCGTGCCCCACGTCAATGCAGGGCGAGAACTTCGTGAGGTGAAAATCGGCGTTGTCCTCATCGAGGAACATGGGCTCGGCGTTGATATTACCCTCACCTTCCCAGACACTCGTCCCGTTGACATTCGAGTAACTCACAACCACCGTCGAGCCGTCCGCCAGGGTGATGGGGTTAGGGCAGTTCCAGATGATGCAGTTGCGGACAAGACCATGCCCGCCGCCGGGGTCGGCGCCTTCTCGTTCGAGATGGAACAGCCTCAGGCCTCGCCCGCAGTCAACAATGGTGTTGTTCACCAGCGTGGCCAGGCACTGGTTCTCGATGGCGATGCCGGCTGACCGGCAATTATACACGAGGTTGTTCGCCAGATACGGCGTGCAGGTGTTCCGCAGCACAATACCGTGGTCGCCGCAATTCGCCACGACGTTCCCGGTGATGATCGCCGAGCATCGGTCCGCGTGGACCGTATCATCCGCCGAGCCGATGAACAGGTTATTCCTGACCACAGGCACAGGATCGGACTCCCCGTCCATGTCCACGCCGTCGTTATCCCCTCGGATGTCGGTGAACAGGCAGTTCTCCACGAGAACGTAGGAATGATCCATGTGAACACCTTCCCCCAGACCGAGAAAGCGGCTGTTCATGATGTGCCCCGTCGCCCCACCGGAAAAATCCATACCGTCACCTTCTGCGGTGGCGCTTTCTTCCGGGAGTTTCTGAAGAGTGCACTCATCCACGTCGAGATGACTTCCGACGACGGAGACCGCAGCCACATAATCGGTTCCGTTGTGAGTGCTTGCACTGGACGAGTACTCGACCGTGCAATGGATGAGGCGGCCGTCCTCCGCACCATCGAGGACGATATTTCCCCAGGTGCTTCCATCGCCATAATGGGTGAAAATGATCGGTTCTTCTTCCGTCCCATCTGCGAGGAGTTGCCCGAAGACGATGAGCGAGGCGGAGTCCCTCAGCATGACCGTCGTCCCCGCGCCAATTCTGAGCACCACCCCCGGCTGGATGACAACGGTTTCC
>JABMQX010000822.1 GCA_013203085.1 bacterium
AAGCAATGAAGTGCCGTTCAGCGCTTGGCGCGGGCGATGTTTGGGCTATGGCCTTCGCCGGTCTCCTGGTCTCGGCAGCAGTGGGCTACGTGGCGCTGAGACTCTTCTTGAAAGTGGTGGAAAAAGGGAAGCTATGGGTCTTCTCCGCCTACTGTTTTGTTCTTGGAGCCGCTGTGATCGTTTACGAGCTCGTGGCGTAACAGCGAGCCAGAAGTTAGCCAGCGGAGAGGAAAAGAGAAGTCTTATTCCGTGGACCACGCTGTGAGGGAAACGGAACGGTGCTGAGGACAAAGAAGAACAGGCCGACAATCAAGCACAGGTACGCGGAGGTGTGGGGCTTCATTCTCTTCGGGGTTGCTGTGCTCCTGGCAATAAGTCTGGTTGATTATGACCCGGCAAGGAATCCTCTGGGGAGCACTGATTTCAAGGGGGGGGGGTACACAGGCGTAGTGGGAACAGTGGTCGCTTATGTTCTCTATCTGGTTTTCGGTCTCGGGGCGCTGGTGATTCCAGCGTTCTTGTTCTATGTCGGGGTATCGTTCATCATCAGAAAGCCAACGCGTGCCCTTATTCTCAATACGGGATACGCATTGATGCTTGCTGTTTCACTATCGTGCATTGCTGAGCTACAGCAAGGTCTTGACCTGACGAGGCATTTCCCTTTTATGGCGGGAATGTCTTTCGGCGGGGTTTTAGGTGAAAAAGTGGGGACAGAGTTCCTGAAAGCCTACCTGGGTCCGGCCGGTGCGGCTGTGGTAGCGGTAATGGGCTTCGTCATCTCCTCGATGTTGTTGACGAGGGTGCAGTTTTACCCCTATGCGAAGTTGACGGGCAGAGCAGGCAGGAAGGTAGTGTTCCTCCTGATAAGGAATCTGAAGAAGATAATGGGGCTTGCTGCGTGTGGCGCCAGGGCACTGCTGGGAATGAGCCAAAAGAAGGAAGTACACGCAAAGAAAGTGGCAAGAACGGTAAAGGTCCACGAGCAAACAAAACGAAAGGAGAGAACCACCGCTAAGAAGAGAGTTTCGCCACAGCGAGCGGTGAAAGAAGGGAGACCGACGCCGCGTGCTGTAGGCGACTATCACCTCCCTTCGATAGAGCTGCTCAATTTGCCGCCACCCTTCCTGAGGAAAGGCCTCGTCGAGGACCTCAAAAAGAACGCAGAAACACTCGAGAAAACCTTCAGCGATTTCGGGATTGATGCCAGCGTCGGGGAGATTCAGCGAGGGCCGGTGATAACGCGGTACGAGGTCCACCCTGCCCCGGGGGTTAAAGTGACGCGGATTGCGAGTCTCGCCGAAGACATAGCGCTTGCGATGAAAGTTGCGGGAATACGCGTCACCCCGCCGATTCCCGGAAAAGGGGCGATCGGGCTGGAGATTCCGAACGCAAGGTCTCGGCTGGTGTGCATCCGAGAGGTTCTTTCGTCGCGAGAATTCCGAGAATCCAAAGCAATCATTCCGCTGGGCATCGGGAAATCAGTGGCGGGCAAAGTTGTTGTTGCCGACTTGACACAGATGCCGCACCTGTTGATCGCGGGAGCGACAGGGTCCGGCAAGAGCGTATGCATCAACGCCATCCTCATCACCTTACTTCACCAAGCACGGCCGCACGAGCTGAAACTCTTAATTGTTGATCCCAAGAAAATCGAGCTTGGCTGCTACAACACCCTACCCCACCTGCTGGTGCCTGTGGTGACCGATTCCAAAAAAGTGGCTCACGCGCTCAACTGGCTTGTGGTTGAGATGGAGAGAAGGTATGACTATCTCTCGAAAGCGGGGGTCAGAAACATCGCCGCGTATAACGCCAGGCCGATAACCCGATCGAAAAGAGCCGATGATGAAGAGCAATTGCCTGACAGACTGCCATATATTGTTACAATCATTGACGAGTTGGCGGACCTGATGATCATTGCGCCGGCGGAGGTGGAGATGGCGATCACCCGTCTGGCGCAGCTTTCGAGATCCGTGGGAATTCATTTGATTCTTGCGACGCAGCGTCCCTCGGTAAACGTCATAACGGGAGTGATTAAGGCGAATTTCCCGGCGAGGATATCGTTCCAGGTAGCTTCTAAGGTCGATTCGCGGACGGTCATTGACGCCAATGGAGCGGAGACTCTTGTCGGCAACGGCGACCTGCTTTTCATGCCTCCGGGGACATCCAAGCTGATCCGCGCGCAGGGGACCTACGTGGACGACGCAGAAATCCTACGCGTGGCGCAATTCGTCAAGGATCAGGCTGGTCCCGCCTACAACGAGGAAGTCCTTGCGAAAGAGAGGAGGACGAACGCCGAGCAAGACGAGGAGACGATTGAGGATGAACTCTTCGATCAGGCGGTCGAGATTATCCTTCGCACAGGGCAGGCGTCCGCCTCCAATCTCCAGAGGAAGATGAAAATAGGATATGCGAGGGCCGGGCGGATCATTGATATGATGGAACGAAGGGGGATCGTGGGGCCGGCCAATGGGAGCAAACCCAGGAAGATTCTCGTTGCCTCGCTGGATACGTAGATGCCCGCCTTCCTTGACGGGGAAACGGGAAACGAAAGTTACGGCCACCAGCCGCGCCATTCTCCGGGCCGGGCCATGACAGGATTGACCGCCCAAGACTCCTCGGATCCAGTTTCTCGGTTCCGGACTCGCAGACCCACTTTCACCTCATTCCTCTTTGGAAAGATCAAGCAATCCTGCCCCGCACTTCTCGCATTCCAGTGCGCCCGGAGAGAGAGGTTCGCCGCAGGAGGGACACACCTTCATAAGTTGCGGAAGAGTGATTTCAGGTTTCCTGGGCATAAGTTTCAACACAAGGAATACAGTGAGGGCAACGAGAAGGAAAAAGATGAGGTTAGCCAAGAAACTGCCGATGTTGAACCGGGTCTCTCCTACTTTGACCCGGAGGTTTCGCCAGTCCCCCTGAGGCGAGATAAGCCCGACGAACGGCATCAAAATGTCGAACACGAAGGATTTCAGGAGGGAGCTGAGGGCGATGCCCGCTACAATTGCCAGGACGAAAAGGGCACCGATCTCACG
>JABMQX010000823.1 GCA_013203085.1 bacterium
ATACGAATACCCATCGAATCCAGATCGTAAATGTCACATCCGATGACCCCGTTGTTTGTCCCGCCGGCCAAAATGACGCCCTGACTTGCGTGCCGGATGATGCATCCAGCGATACGATTATGCGTTCCTCCTCCTACGACCACCCCCACGCCGCGCATCACTTCAAACGTTAGCCCACGGATTGTGATGTAGGAAGTGTTATCGAGCGCAAGCATAGTCTCCTGCAACACGGAAACCAGCACCGGACCTTCCCCAAAATCCTCTGGAGGCAGGAAGTACAAAACTCCTTTCTTGCGATCGAGATACCACTCCCCGGGCTGATCTATTTCTTCGAGCACGTTCACCGCGAAGAAGCGCCGCCACGCCTGCAAGTGGGGAGGGGCATTCCATCCCAGGAGAATTTCTCTCCTATCTCTGTCAAAGCCGACAGGATTCCAGCCATCGTATTGGTACTCCTGCTGCCAGTAGCCTCGAAGCCAAACTCCCTCCAGACTGTTCCAGCGATTCGGAGGCTCGCCACCATATTTGAATGATAGCGTGTTGCCCAGCTTCCCTTCTTTGGCCAATTGTGCCGAGGCGTTCTCATCGAGACCGATCACCTTTGCGCTGCGCGCCAGGGCCCAGCCCTCATTCGGCCAGCGGGCCAACTGCATTCGCCTGCCGCTGCAAAACAGCTTCAGCCCCCCGGTCAGGCTTCCCAGTTCGCCGTAGTCAGTAATCCTGCGTGCTTTCAAATCCACTCGCAGCACCTTGCCGCGCACACCCTCTTCCAGACGCTTGAAAACGGTCGGGTCTTTCACCGGCTCAAACCACGACGCCTCCAACTTTTGCCCGCCCACCAAGCGCACGTTCTCGTTCCCGAAGGCCCGATAGACTATCGGCGCCTCTTTCGTCCCCGAATCCTCTTTGGTCAACCGGAATGTTTTTGTGCGATAGTGCACCCCACCCCGAATCCAAACTGTAGCTGCTCCCTTCAACGCCCCGGCGTTCTTGACCTTACGGATGGCATCACGGGCCGCCTCAAGGCTCCCGAAAGGTTTTTGTTTCGTCCCCGCATTGGCGTCGCTTCCATCCGCTGCGACATAGAACTCGATACTGCCGGTTGCCGCCGATAAGGCGCACACGAAAACCGCCGACACAATCGCCGTATGAATCTCAGCCCGCTTCATGAACGTGATCTTTCCAAGCCTTTCTCTGCACATCACCTCGGGTTTTTTCCCTAACACTGAGTTTTCGCTTGAGATTACCGGGAGTCTAACCCTCCATGTTCGTTTATGAGGCAGGCTCCCGCGACTGTAATTGAGAAGTGAGAGCCTGCACTTGGCTGAGCCGAACAGACAAACGGGCTGGCCAGTCCTTTTACGGCTGGATATTGGATACCGGCCAAGTCGCCCGGTACTCATCCCGGTAGAGTCCGATTTTTTCAAAGGGAATCTTCTTGAACCCCGGGATTTTCTGGTAAACGACAGAGTCATCTCTCAGTCGGAAATTCATGTTCGGAGCATCGAGAAAGCCGGGGTCTTTGTCGGTAACGAAGTTGTCCGCAATCTTGACGTATTTCTTATCAGGGTCTCGCCAACTGCTGCGGTATGAGACATTTTTCACGACGACGTTGCCCAGAGGCGCCTGAGGGTGTTCGTCCAGAATCCGCGCCAGCTTCGGATACCGCGTGCTCCAGGGCGGTTCTTTGATTCTGAACCGCTTGAGCGGTTCGTACATCGGGCCGTCGGGACGAAAGTGGTCCCAGGTCAGGCCTCGCGTGTCGAGATGCACCGGCTGTTCGCACTCGACAAAGATGTTATTCTCTACGACGTTGTCCCGCCCGCCCCCGATAAAAGCCGACTCTCTCGTTTTGAAAAAAACGTTGCCGAAAATCCTTGTGGAGCTGGCGCAGTCGTCGAGGTAAACCACCTTGGAGCCGAACCCCGGCCTGAAGGGGATATGATGGATGAAGTTGTATCGCACGACGTTTCCGCGAAACGTCCAATCACGCCCGGTGTATAGCACTCCTGCATCAGCCGACTCAAGGACGACATGGTGAATCTCGTTGAGCTCGATAAGGTGGTCGTTGCCGTCGTACCCAATCGCCTGATGGGGCGCATCGTGAATCAAATTGTGCGCGACTCGGTGTCCGACGCCGTACATTCTCACCGCTGGCTGATAAACCTTCTTCCGCTGCGCGTAATGATGAATATGATTGTTCAGCACATAGTTTTCCGCAGGGGTCAGCGTCGAGCGGTTTCCGCCGGTCATGCGAACGGCCATCGAGCCCACGTCGTGAATATCACACCCAAGGACGCCGTTGTTGGTCCCGCCGTCCAAAACGATGGCATGAGAGCCTACGCTGCGGATGACGCATCCGGCTAAGCGTTTATGTGTGCCCCCTCCCAGCACGACACCCACGCCCCGCGTGACTTCGAGAGTCAGGCCCCGAACGGTGACGTACGAAGTGTTATCCAGCGCCACCAGCGGCTCTTTCAATGTGGAACAATACAGCACATGCTTCCGAAAACCGTCCGGCGGCAGGAAGTACAAAACGCCTTTCTTGCGGTCGAGGTACCATTCCCCCGGTTGATCTATCTCTTCCAACAGGTTGAGCGCATAGAACCATTGGTCTTTCCTGATACCGCCGCCGGGAGTTCTGACCAGTGTAATCTCTTTCTTTTCCGTGTTTATTCGCTCAATCTTGACGTGCTCGTCCATCCAGCCGTACCACCAGAAACCGTGCAATACAGCTTCCTCCGCATCGGTCCAACGTTTCGGCCTGTCGCCGCTGTACCGGAACGCTTTGCCCCGCTTGTTTCCATCCACCAACCGTCGCTCCGAATCCTCGCCAATTTCGAGGACCTTGCCGATGAGACTCCAGCCTTCGTTGGGCCAGCGAGCCAATTGCATTCGCCTACCGTTCCAAAACAGCTCCAGCATCGGCCCGGAGATCGAGAGCTCACCGAAGTCAGTGATCCCGTGGCTTTTCAAATCCACCTCCAGCACCTTGTCGCGTGCGCCTTCCTCCAAGCGACTTAGAACTGCCGCGTCTTTCACCGGCTCAAACCACGAGGCTTTTATCTCTCGGCCGCCCACCAAGTGCACTTTCTCCTCCCCGTATGCACGATATATCATCGGCGCCTCTCTCGTTCCCGAATCCTCTTGTATCAGTTGGAACGTCTGCGTGCGATAATACACACCACCCCGAATCCAGACCGTGACGGGCCCCTTCAATGAGCCGGTTTGCCTCAAGCGACGGATGGCGTCGCGCGCGGCCTCAAGGCTTCGGAAAGGTTTTTCTTTCGTCCCGGGATTGGAGTCGTCTCCGCCCGTCGCGACATAGAATTCAATGCTATTCTCCTCGCCGTGCGCCGTCACACGGGCGACGGCGGCGGACAGCAGGCCGGATTGCCTCATTGTGATGTAACCAGTGGGAATGAGGGACCCCGCAAACAGAAGAAGCATAACTTGTGCAGGGCGGAAGAAATCCATTCTAAACCTCCTCTTGAAACACCACCTACAACCTGTTGGGAGTAGCTGAGATACGACGGCCCGGGCGGATGGCTCGTCTCAGGCATAATGGACGCTGCCGAAATCGTTTTCCCGGTGCCGGTAGAGCATGGTCGCTTTGCTGGATTTGGAACGAACCATCTCTTCGCCCATGCGGATGGTTTCTTTCATTTCGGCGTCGGTAAGAGGGCGAAATTCCTTTGCAGCGCGAACGGCACGCTTCACCTCGCGGGCACTTCTTGTCCCGATCAAGTCGCAGGCGACGCCCGGCACACTCAGTGCGTAGCGGAATGCCCGGTCGTAGTCGGCGGACATTTTCCCAGGGTAGCCGCCGAGGACCTTCATCGCCACGATGCCCAGATTGTCGCGGCGGGCGCGCGTAAGGAGTTCTTCGTTTTCCGTTTCCCTTTTTTGCTGGGCGCGGGCAACGTAGTTGATGAACGGCATAACGACATCCCACTCGTCTGATTCGTCAAGCAGTTGCAGCGCCGCTGCGTGAGGAGCATGAACGCTCATGCCGAGAAAGCGGGTCAAGCCTTGCCTTTTCGCCTTGCGAAGGAATCCCAGCGAGCCGCCCTTTCCGAGAATCTGACGGTTCGTGGAAGTGGGTTTTATGCCGACGGCGTGCTGCAGGAACAAATCAACGTGGTCAGTCTTGAGCTGCTTGAGCGATTTAGCGAGGTCCTTTTCAGCGTTTTTCGCGTCGAGAGCGTAGGTCTTCGTAACGAGGAAGACCTTGTCTCTGAGGGGAGCAACGATGGGGCCGAGACGTTCCTCGGCACGTTCGTACTCCGGGGCTGCGTCGAAGTAACGGACCCCACCTTCCAGCGCCGCTTCGATGATAGCTCGCGTCTGTGTTTCGCTGATCCCG
>JABMQX010000824.1 GCA_013203085.1 bacterium
CTCCTCCTCCACAATTCGCTTTGCCTGAAGCCCTGGATCCATGTCCACGTGTTTTACCGCCTGAGCTTACGCGGAAACGGGGGCTCAACCCGGGCCCTGCTCACCTCGCGCAAACAGGCAGTCAAAAAAGGGAATGAAATCCGACGCGACCTCTGGTAGACTCTCGTTTCGTTGGCAAGAAACAATATGTTGTGTTTCCACGTAAACAAACTTGAGGGAGCTCGGCTCATGAAGCGTCTGTCAATAAGCATCGCACTGGCAGCATCCATCTTGCTGATGATGGGGTGCCTTGGCAAGAAGAAAGGGGAAGGAGACGGATTTCAGCTTGTGGTCATCAAAGTCATTCCCGGAAGCGCCTCGACCACCGCGAGGGAAAACGGATTCCAGGACACCATCAAGAAGAAATACGCTCAACAAATGGATATTGTTGACTCCCGTTACGGCATGTCTGACCGAGCGAAATCCCTGGCGGTCGCCGAGAACCTTCTGACCGCTTATCCGGAGCTGGACGGCATCTTCGCCGCAAACGAACCCGGCGCCGTTGGGGCCCTTGAGGCCGTCAAGGCACGCCGTCTCGCAGGGAAGGTAAAAATCGTCGGTTTCGATTCCTCTCCGAGCCTTATCGAGGGTGTCAGAGACGGCACGATTGACTCGCTGGTCGTCCAGGACCCATTCAGCATCGGCTATCAGGCAGTCAAGACTATCGCTGACAAGCTCAATGGAAAAAGCCCGCCCAAACGAATCCCCACCAAAGCCACTTTAATCACGCACGACAATATTGATGACGCGGACATCCGGAGGCTCCTGAATCCCGACATCAAGAAGTACCTGAAGAAAGGAGCCGAAGGCGTCTCCCGCGAGGGAAAAAAGGTTGTTGCCGTAATCCCGAAGAGCCAGGCGCATATCTTCTGGCAAACTGTCCATGCCGGAGCCATTGCCGCCGGGCAGGACTTCGGTGTAGGCATCCGATGGAAGGCTCCGACAACAGAGACCGATTACGCAGAGCAGGTTCGCATCGTCGAGGATTTCATAACCCAGGGCGTGGATGGAATTGTCCTTGCACCTACCGACAAAAAAGCTCTTGTCCCTTACATTGAGCGGGCAGCGAAAGAAGGAATTCCGCTGACGATCTTCGACTCGGGGGCAGACACCGAACAATACGTCTCCTTCGTGGCCACGAACAACTATCAGGGCGGGGTCATGGCCGCAGAACGAATGGCGGAAATACTCGAGCGGAAATGAGTCAGCAAGTCCTTCAGATGGTAAAGATCAACAAATCATTTGCCGGGGTTCGTGTGCTCCGAGACGTTGACTTCGACCTTCAGGCAGGCGAAGCCCACGCCGTCGTCGGGGAAAACGGAGCCGGCAAGTCCACCCTCATGAAAATCCTCGCCGGCATCCACCGGGCAGATTCCGGGCAAATCGTCTGGAAGGGGATGCCCGTCGAGATGCCAACACCCGCTTCCTCCCTTCGCCTCGGTATTTCCATGGTTCACCAAGAGCTCACCCTCGCCCAACATCTGACCGTTGCGGAGAACCTCTACCTCGGCCGCGAGCCCCTTCGGCAAAAGCAGCTCGGAATCATAAGCCGCAGGTCCTTGTTCAGGCAGGCTGAGCAACTTGTCCACGAGAATCATTTCGATCTCGATCCTTCCGCCATTGTTCTTCGCCTTTCTATAGCTCAGCGGCAACTCGTCGAGATAGCCAGAGCCTTGGCTGCCGAAAGCGAGGTCATCATAATGGACGAGCCCACATCGTCCCTCTCCGCCAGAGAGGCGGAGGAGTTCTTCCAAGTCGTCCGCCGCTTGAAAGCAAAGGGCGTCGGCGTCATCTATATCTCACACCGTCTCGAGGAACTCCACGAGGTCGCCGATCGCATAACTGTTTTGCGAGATGGCCAAAGAATTATCACGACCCCTTTTCATTCGATCGAGATGTCGGAGATTATCAGGCACATGGTGGGGCGAAAGCTCTCCGCCATGTTTCCCAAGAGGGAGGCGAAGATCGGCGAAGAGGTTCTGCGGGTGGAGAACCTGTCTCGGGCGGGAGTGCTGCACGGCATTTCCTTCTCGCTCCGTGCCGGCGAGATTCTCAGCGTCGCCGGTTTGGTGGGTGCAGGCAGAACAGAACTTGCAAGAGCCGTTTTCGGGGTGGACAGGATAGATTCCGGGAGAATATTCCTCCTCGGAAAGGAAATTCGCCTGATTTCCCCATCAAAAGCCATTGCCGCGGGGATGGGCTACCTCACCGAGGATAGAAAAGTAACTGGCCTCGCCCTGAACCTTAACATCCTGACGAATGTCACCCTTTCTAACCTCAAAAAGCTCGTCTCCTTCGGGAAGATCAACCTCCGCGAAGAGAGGAAAGTGGCAGGGCAGTATGCTACCCGGTTGCGGATCACAACTCCCTCTCTCCGCCAAAAGGTGCTCCGGCTCAGCGGCGGCAATCAGCAGAAAGTCGCCATCGCAAAATGGCTTTTCGCTCAGTCGAAAGTCATCATTTTCGATGAGCCAACCAGAGGAATAGACGTCGCAGCAAAGAGAGACGTGTTCGAGCTTTTTGTGGAGCTGACGCGAATGGGCGCCGGCATTCTCATGCTCTCTTCGGAGCTGCCCGAGATTCTGGGGATGAGCGACCGTGTCCTCGTCATGCGGAGAGGTAAAATCGTTGGCGAGCTCGATCCTCGCCACACCAATCAAGAGGAAGTCCTTCGCCTTGCCACACTCGGAGCCGAGCGCGCTGCGTAATCCACTTACAGTACTGGTTCGCAATGAAATCATCGAGCAAAATACAGACTCTGAAAGCCTCCGTCGAGCATTTCCTCCCATTCATAAGCGTGCTCGTGCTCATGGTCGCGCTATCCCTTTCGACGCCGCACTTCTTAACATGGCTCAACATATCGAACATCATCCGCCAGCACGCACAAATCATCATCATGGCTGTGGGCATGACCTTCGTCATCGTCTCCGCCGGGATTGACCTCTCCGTCGGCTCTATGATGGCCCTGGCGGGAATCTGCGGGACATTCCTCATGACTGCCGGCGTTCCGATTCCTCTCGCTGTTCTTGGAGGGTGCTTCGCCGGCTTAGTATGTGGACTGCTCAACGGTCTCCTCATCTCCCGCCTCAAAATCCCGCCCTTCATCGCAACCCTTGGAACCATGCAAGTCTTTCGAGGACTGGTTCTCGAGATAACGAAGGGCCTGCCGGTTGACGAAGGCATCCCTCGCTCCTTCGGAATCCTCCGCAACGGAAATCTATCCGACCTCATCCCCATCCCGTTTTTCGATCTCATCCCCATCCCTTTAGTCCTCATCCTTCTCATCTGCGTTCTGGCAAGCCTGACGCTGCGATACACCCGCCTGGGAAGATATTCCTACGCCATCGGCAGCAACGTCGAAGCCGCTCACCATTCCGGCATCAGGGTTGGAACTTACATCGTCCTCATCTACGCCGTCTGCGGATTCCTCGCAGGATTGGCTGGTATGATTGAGTTCTCTTCCCTTGTCAGTGGTCAGCCAACCGCAGGGGTCGGATACGAGCTGAAAGTCATCGCCGCGGTGGTCATTGGCGGCGGCAGCCTCATGGGAGGCGAGGGGTCGGTCTCCGGAACAATCGCCGGCGCCCTCCTCATGGCCATATTATTGAACGCGTGCGTTCACTTGCACATTTCCGATTACATCCAGCAAATAGTGATAGGCGCTCTCATCGTTCTCGCCGTCGCTTTCGACCAACTGCGAAAGAGAAAGATGGCAGGAGGCGGTGTGTGAACCCGACCAACCGAATCGCCGCCATCAATCAACCCAATCTGGGACTTTTCTTTGATAGCTTCCATTGGTTTACGAGCGGCGGGACTCTTGTGAAAAGAATCCCCCAATTCCATCAAGCCGGGCTTTAGCCGGCGCTCCCCATCAGGCACGGGCTTCTCGCCCGTGGGGATCATGGGCTCCCTGCGGCAACTCGGTTTCCGTCTGTAACTGAGCCGTTACAGAAAAGACGACATTGTTCTTGACAATTTCATGGGGTCTGCCCGACTATCTGCTTTGCTTCCAAGTAGGGCCACGGTTTGTCAATGAGGGAGGAAGCTTCACTTCTTCGTGCCGTATGAGCGCGCTATCGGAGCAAGGTGCGCGGAAGTGGTGGCCTACTCTATAATCACCATCCGTTCTCTTGGTCAGAATGAAAGTTTCTGTCGCAATTATTGGCAGCGGAAATTCGGCTCGCGAAGGTCACATCCCGGCATATGTGAAAATGCCCGAAACACAGGTCGTGGCAATTGCTGACGCAGACCTCGAGAGAGCCCGTTCCGTCGCGAAAGAGTTCGGGATAAAAGGCGCTTACGGTGACCCCGCTGTCATGCTGAAGAGACGCCGGCCGGAGCTTGTCAGCGTCTGCAC
>JABMQX010000097.1 GCA_013203085.1 bacterium
CCATCTGCGTTTATCTGCGGTTTTCAATGTCAAAACAGTCCGTTTTTGAGAAGGCTCTCAGCGTCGGACATCTGTAGTGAACATAGCACTGGGGGCCATAGGCGACGATCCGGGCTGGGCCTCACTTCGGCGATTCTATCGCTGTCATCCCGCACTGCAGAGGCGAGTGCCAGTTGCGCCTCCATCTCGCTGAGTTTTGCCTGGGCCTCTGTCAATTGTTCGCGCGCCGTTCCGGAATCCCTCTTAGCGAGGGTCAGCCCGCGACTCTGCTCGGCAATTTCTCGGCGAAAATCCTCTCGCTTGGAACGAAACCGCAACTCCTGGGCAACGCCGACGAGAAGGCCGCTCACAAGGGCAATCGTAACCGCTGCTGCTGCGAGCTTTCCGGCAGGGATCATAACCGGCAAGCGGGGCCACAGCGATTGAGTGGCTTGCATGACGCGCTCTCGTAGCTCGGGCGGCGGCGCTTTTGTAGAAACCACCCTTAGCAGAGACTTTTCTGCCGCTTGCGTAACCGCTTCGAGGCGGGACAGCTCGACGGCGCACTTCTCACAAACGGTGAGATGCCTCTCGAGCCTCTGCCGGAGCTTTGGCCTCACCTCGCCGTCCGCATAGCCAGACAGGTTCTTCTGAACTTTTTTGCACTTCATTGTTGCCCTCTTTGCGTCTTTGCGACCACGCCTTCGGCGTGGCTCCCTCAATCTATGAGCGTCTTTCTTAGCGAAAGCCTTGCGGCATGAATCCGGGATTTCACCGTGCCGATGGAACAGCGCATTGCCGAGGCGATTTCCCTGTATGTCATGCCCTCCAAGCACTTCAAGACAATGACCATCTTTTGTTCGTCCGGGAGTGATGAGATAGCCTTGTAAGCCCTGTCAACCGTCTCGCGGTCGGAAGCAAGCTGCGAATAGGACGATGGCAAATTGGCTGAATGGGCTGCGAAGCTGTCGCACTGCTCGTTATAAACCACTTCCGGCATCGCTCTTTTCTTCCTCAACCAGGTATTGAAATTGTTGAGAAGAATCCTGTACAACCACGTGAAGAAAGAGCATTTTCCGCGGAACCGACTGATTCCCTTGTAGGCCCCGACGAAGGTCTCCTGGCACAAGTCTTGGGCGTCGTCCTCATTGCCTGTCAAGGCGTAAGCGGCACGATAAGCCTTCGACTCGAAGAGCGAGACCAGCTCAGAAAAAGCCTGCCTGTCGCCGGACCTTGCGAGCCACACAAGGCGTTGTTCGCTCTCGGCCACGGGGCTGCTCCTCACGAATTTCTTCCTTCTGAAAGGTTAGTTGTCGGGAGGAAAGAACTTGTTCGGCAGTTGGACGCAAATGGGACAGATTGTCTCATATTCCTTCGCACGCGAGGTCGCCTCACAGCAAGGAACTGGGGAACGACACCTCGGCGAGCAGTGAGGTTTGCTTGTACTTGCTACCTATGCGGCAAGCAGAAGGCCACCGCGGTTACTTGAGATCGGCTCTGTCTATGAGATTTCCCGCCGGGTCATAGACCCGGATTCCCACTTTTTTGCCGGCGACGGTTACAATGCAATAGTGTTGTCTCGGGGAAAATGCTTTGACGCTCCGTCGCCAGGGTGGCTTATCCTGCGGATGGAAAGGGGCCCCACATCCACCGGTGACGATTTGCCAAATGGGCCGCGAGAAACTCTCGTCAACCTTTTCATCAACCAGCGTGCGGCTGTAGTTGTGCTCGTGGCCGGAGAAGGTAGCCACAACCTTATGCTGACACAGCAGCCGCCACAACTCGTTCCTCGGCTTCACATACGCCTTGTCGCCGTTGTGATACATGGAATCGTGAACGTGTCCCCCGTTGGGAAAAGCTGGCTCGTGGAAAAAAACGAAGATGTTCTGCTGCCGTCGCTCGCTGGCCGATTCAAGGTCCCGCCGCAGCCATTCGAGCTGGCGTCCAATGATCTTTCCCTTCTCGCTGTCAGCAGAAGGGTCGGCGATCGCCTTGTAATCGTTATTGAGCATCACGAAATGGGAGTTGCCGTAATCGAAAGAATAAACGTTTTCGGAATAGGTCGGCTCTTTTGAGCCTTCGGGAAGCTCGGGCCCGTTGGTGGGATTCGTCATTTCTGTCCGGAAAATCTCTTCCGCGGCGTCTCTTCCTTTCTTGGGCACGCGAACCTTCTTTCCCTCAACAACTTGATAATCATATATCTCCGCGTCGTGATTTCCGATTCCGGTGTAGAAGGGAATGTAGTGAGCGACGGGGCCGACAGTCTTTTTCCACGATCTTAGCTCGAGCTCCGCCTTGCGGGCATTTGACGTTACGCCGGAGATTAGGTCCCCCGGGACAACGGCGAATTTCACCTTCTTTTGAAACACGCCGATGACGATCCGGCGAAGGACACGGGCGTTGACGCCGTTCAATGCTTCAATCGCAATGGGAGTGTAGTCGTTGGCTCGGGTATCGGAGAAGATCGCGAAGGCGAACGGCTCTTCCGTTCCGGCCTCGGGCGATGTTGTAAAGCTGTAGGACCTGGTCCGCAAAACGTCGTCGCTGGCGGTCCCGGCCTCAACAAGGTAGGAATATCTCGCGTTCGGTTGAAGTCCGTCCACCACAACTTCATGCTCCTTGCGGTGGCCGAGAGAAGCTCTCGATTTTTCGCCGACGATAACCCGGCCGACGCTCGGCACATCGGTCGCCCAGCGGATAAGCACAGAGTCCGACGTAACATTAGCGAGAACCGGGCCTTCAACTATCGCCACACCCCTTCGATAAGAGCCCCCACGTCTGAGGTAGCGAAAAACGCAATCCCCAGTATCCAGCCAGACCTTCGATTTCAAATCAAAGCACGTCGCGCGGTAAAAGACCTTCCCGTTGTAAGTGGTCCCCTGAGCGACCTTTTCCACGTCCTTCAAAGAAACCTCTGCGGTATGCGAACGTGCATCACCCTTCGCGGACGCACGCAGGCGGTAATTGGGCAATCCGAAAAGGTCCTCCTTGAAGTCGATCCCGAAGGAAACCCTCGCTCCGACGCAATCGTGTTTGGTTTCCCATTTCACCATAACCTTACCGTCCTCAGCGATCTTCACCTCCGGGGCAATGCCTATCCCTTCCCCGGGGCAAAGCCGGGGCAGAGTCGCAGCAGCCACCAAGACGACCATGAACCATGAGGCAAGCAAGAGTTTTTTCAGTGTACTTACAAGCATCTCTTTCCTTTCTATGAAACAGGCACTCTGAGCGACAGATTTCCCCCGCCCCTCCCACATAAACTCACAGAACATACCTCCTCGGAGATTACCACGCCGGGGACGGTTACGCCAGCGGTTTCGTGCCTGTTGACCCGGCTGTGTTTTGGTCATCTTGTTCCTCGCAGGTCCAGTGGTGTTGCCGGGCCTCTGGACGAAAGAGCTGGGTCCGACCGGCAGCCCGAATGCCGTGTTTTTGGCTGTGGCGCCTCTTCGATTCCGGAGTTGCGATTTGGGAGTCCGCAATCGCCATTCCGCAACCCGCAATGGCGCAAGGTCTCAGAGACCTTGCCGCGTTTTCCAGGTCGCTCCCCCTTATCCAGATTTCCCTCGAAAGCCGTTGACGAACTGTCTGACATCGAGTAGCCTTTGTCGAAGAGAGTCCCCTTTGATTGTGAACATTGTGGAGCCCGGCGGCGATTTGAAGG
>JABMQX010000825.1 GCA_013203085.1 bacterium
CACTGCCACTGAAATGGAGCCGCACCCCTCACGTCGAGAGGCCTTGCCGGAGATGCGATAGTCTGTTACACTTAAGAAGGAGTTAGAAAACGCTCAAAGTTTGAAGTTACTGCCCGGTTCTTTTGCATCGCTACGAAACGCTGCTTTGTCGTCTTGCTATGGGGACTTCTTACTCCCCGCCGTGTCGGTGCAAAGGACACGGGGACTCTTTTTATGGGCGGAGGCGGTTTGAAGAATACTCCTCAGAAATCACGAGAACCCCAGGTGAAAGGAAGGCGAGCAGAGTTTATGTGTCTGCGATTGCGGAACGTACTGCCTTTGCTGATGCTGATGTTTCTCGCTTCGGTGAAGGAGAACTATGCTTTTCCCTCTGAAGTGGACATTGTCATCAATGAGATCATGTATCATCCGCAAGTTGAGGAGGGGGTTGAGGAGTGGGACTACGAATACATTGAGTTGTACAACCGTGGAATTGGTCCGGTCAATCTCAACGGCTGGAAGTTCACGGATGGCATCAGCTTTACATTCGGCAATATCACCATAGGGGCGGGCGAGTATCTGGTCGTCTGCAAGAACGAGGCGGTCATCGCACAGAAGCATATGATCGGCAATATCGTCGGGGATTACGAGGGGCGTCTGGACAATGCCGGAGAGAACGTCGCCCTGAGCGACGCCTCCGATAGTGTTGTGGACGAGGTTGACTACGGAGACAGCCGGCCATGGGACTCCCTCGCAGATGGAAACGGCAGTTCGCTGGAACTGATTGATTCCGAGGCTGACAACTCACTGTTCACGGTTTGGAAGGCGAGCTCGCCGCCCGAGCACCACGGCACGCCGGGGAGCCAAAACAGCCAGTACAGCCCGGGCATTCTCGATCCTGTGGACCTGAACGTGGTGATCAACGAAATCCAATATCATCACCCAAACGACGACGCGGATTACGAGTACATCGAGCTGTTCAACCGGGGCGACGTGGAAGTGGATTTGGGAGGGTGGCAATTCGTCGAGGGGGTGGATTTCACATTTCCTTCGGGGACGCTTCTGGGAGGAGGGGAATACCTTGTACTGTGCAAAAACGCAGCCGTCGCCCAACAGGCGTACGGTTTAAGCCCGGACACGACTATCGGAGATTTTGGGGGGCGGCTGGACAACGGCGGAGAGAAACTGATCCTGTCGAACGCAGAGGGACTGCCCGTTGAATACGTCAAGTACAACGACCGGAATGCCTGGTCGGTTCTGGCGGACGGGTTAGGCTCGACGCTGGAGTGCATCAATCCGAATTACGAGAACAGCCGGCCATTGAACTGGGGGGCAAGTGTGATTACACCGCAGTGGGCTTACGTAGAGCGGACAGGTGTGGCGACCTCGTCCCGGCTGTACATTTACCTCCTGGGCATCGGCGAATGCTTGATTGACGATGTCAGCATAGTGCCCGCCGGAGGGGGCGAGGAGCACGTCCAGAACGGCGGTTTCGAGGGGATTTTCGATGGTTCGGACTGGACTCCGACGGGCAATCACTCCACTTCCTTCCGCACGGATGAGGACAGTTGCTCCGGCGAGTATTGCCTGCATCTCATCGCGACGGGTGGCGGTCAAAGCTCCGACAATAGCGTGAATCAGTATTTGTCACCCGGGCTGGTGGTGGGGCAGAGTTACACGCTTTCGTTCCGGGCAAAATATCTCACCGGCGAGGAGAACCTTTATTCTCGCTTGTCCGGGAGCGGCATCGGCGGCAACAGCGACCTTCTTTCGCAAAGCAGCCAGGGAACACCCGGTCAGGAGAACAGTCTTCGCGCGGAGAACCTTCCGCCTTTGATCTCCAGCCCCTCCCATTCACCTCAACAACCTTCGCCGGACGACCCGGTCGTCGTTTCCGCAAAGGTCAGAGACGATGACACAGTCAGCGTGGCTATGGTCTACGTCAACTACGGCGGGGGTTACCAGCCGATACCAATGCATGATGACGGCGCCGGAGGCGACGAAACGGCGGGCGACGAAACTTACTCGGCGAGCATTGACCCTCTCCCCGGGGGAACCCTCGTGCGATACAAATTCTCGGCTGAGGACAACCTGGGGGTGATTACCGAAAGCCCTGAGCCGGGGGAGCCGACACCCAACTATGCCTATTACGTGAAACTTGCCCCGGTGGTCTCAAGGCTCCCTGTGTACCATCTTCTGATTTCGACGTCCAACCTTCAGCGGCTCGATAGTAATCCGTACAGCGATGACCTTGTTGAGGCAACCTTCATCCACGACGGCGAGGTTTACGACGGCATCGGGGTC
>JABMQX010000826.1 GCA_013203085.1 bacterium
GCTGCCAAGCTGATCGTCCACGCCCATATTGACGATATGTCAGGCGGTCTCCACAAGCATTTGATTCCCGGCACCGGCGAGATTGATCTTCCGGCGGTGATGACGGCGTTCTTAGAGATCGGGTTCAGGGGGCCGTTTGTGGTTGACCTGTTCAATCTTGATCCGAAAGAGGCGGCGACACCGGCGATGAAGGAAATCAAGCGATCTTTGGATATTGCGCAGGAAAAAATCGCGGCGTGGCCTGAGATTCTGGCTTCACGATTCGAGCTTGAAAAAGCGTACAAGTCCCACCACGGGACAGTCTATGCCATGGACCCCATGCCGAAGGGGGGGCACCCGCCGTTCCAGAGCGCCTGGGGATACCTCAAGCCGGGCGAGGAGATGGAGCTGCACTATCATCCCACCGAGGAAATCTACCTCGTATTCAAGGGTGAAGGCGTGGTCATCGTCGGTCCGCGAGAGAAAAAAGTGACCGCCGGCGACGTAGTCTTCATCCCCCCGAACGAGCTCCACACCATGTCCAACCGCTCCAACAAACCGCTCCTCTGGATGGCTGTCTGGTGGAAGGCTGCGAGGAGTGCCGAGGAGGTGATGGGGCCGGGGGGGGCAAGGTAGAGAGGAGGCAAGCATGGTCAAACGTTTGCGGGTCGTCTTCATGCCATGGGCTGGCGTCGAGCAAGCTATCTGCGTCGGGGCTGTGACCTTTTGGCCGTGGCGGTCAGAAGCTGAGAGGATGGTGCCCGATGCTGCCATCCGGGGACATCTGAACCGGGTCTTCGAAGCATATGTTGCTCACAACGGCCGCCCTGTAAAGACCGTGACGGTCTGCTCCCATGGTCGAACAGACTTTCGCGATCTGAACGACACTGAGGTGGAGAACGTGCTTCGCGCCAGGCGCGCCCTGTTTTTCGCGAGCTTCTGTAAGCGGGCGCTTCAATGCCTAGAATCTGGCGCGACGGGTCTGTTGCCACCCACAGCCGACCTGTTTGCGGTCACCACCCGCGAGTTCGAACCGGGCAACAATCGTATTGCCGTCGTTACCCGCAGCAGGATCGTCCTGGGTCCCGAATTGGGGCAGATCAGGTTCGCGAAGCCTTTCGCTCTCGGGGGAGGTCCTTGCCCCCCCGATGCTGAGCTCATCCAAGGGTTGAACAAGGCGCTCGGCGGGAGGCGCCCGAAGAAGGTGGTAGACCGGCTCTTCCAGGCGCTTGAATGGTTTAGGCTCGCGCACATCGAAGAGGGAGAGGTCTCGGAGCCTACGCGTGTGGTGACGATGGCCACGGCGTTTGAACTCTTGCTCAGGGCATACGGTAAGAAAGGGCTTGCTCAGGGGGTTGACCAGAGAGTTCAGCATCCCGGGATGCGAAAGGTGTGGCGGTTGGACAAGGCGAAGAACACACGGCTTGGCCTTTCGAAGGCGGCGGCTTGGATATGGGATTTCTACAATCTAAGAAGCGCCATTGTCCACGGGCGGGCGGTTGCGCCGAACAACCTTGTTTACGCGGGGCGAATAAGCCACCTTGCTGTCGCAGACATGCTGTTCTGGCAGTTGGTGAAGCTAGAGCTTTTCAGGATGAGGTGCATTGGCAAGGAACTCCGCAGGGCGGCGGCCAGAATCGCGAGGGGATCCCAGTCGGAGACGCCAGAGGGCATGGCGGAATTTCTGGGGCGAATTGATCTGTTGTTCCAAGAGGTGCACAAGGCCCTGGGCTGGGTGAAACCTCTAACTGATTTGCGCGCCTACCAAAACATACGAACATATTCATCCATGGACGAATTTGAACGCGAGTTGTGACCATGCCGGTAGCCGCACTCCGCTACCTATGTGCGATGACTTCGACTTCGATTTTGACGTCGAGGGGGAGTTTTGCGACTTGAATGCAGGTTCGCGCGGGGAAGTCGGGGCCGAAGTAGTCGGCATAGACGTCGTTGACTTTTCCGAAGTCGGCGATGTCCGCGAGATAAACGGTTGTCTTGACGACTTTGGACAGGGAACTTCCTGCTTCTTTAAGGAGAAACTCGATGTTCTGAAAGACAATTTCCGCCTGCTCGGCGATGTCGCCGCGATTGATCTCGCCTGTTTCCCGGGCAATGGGAATTTGCCCGGAGAGAAATAC
>JABMQX010000827.1 GCA_013203085.1 bacterium
TATTTTGCGTAAGTTGAGGTGTGCGCGCGGGTTAGTGTGGCAGCATCTCCGTGAAAAGACGCCGAGGGCGTGTTGATATATGACTGCCAGAAGAAGAGCAAGAGAATTCGCCGTTCAGTTCCTTTACGGCTTCGCGGTCAATCCTGGCGAGCTGGAGGAGAGGCTTGCGGATTTCTGGGGGACCAGGAAAATTGACCACAAGGCGAAGGAGTTTGCCAACTCTCTGGTCCGCGGCACGCTTGAGGAAAAGGAGCGAATTGACAAGATCATTTCGGATCAGGTCATCAACTGGGATATTGACAGAATCGCTTCGATGGACCGCAACATCTTGCGATTGGCGGTGTACGAGCTTGCGTTCAGGGATGACATCCCGCCCATTGTCTCTATCAATGAGGCAGTGGATATAGCGAAAAAGTTTGGGACCCCCGAGTCGGGGAAGTTCGTCAACGGGATTCTCGACAACTTGAGGGCAAAGTTGGCTCAGGTGTGAAGGTGAAGGAGGGACTTGTTCGGGAAGCGAGGCGCCTTTTCGGCGAGGATATTGCCGAGAACGAACCGCTGGCAAAGCACTGCTCCTTCAGGATTGGCGGGCCGGCGAGGCTTTTTCTTCGGGCGCGACAGCTTTCGATATTGAAGGAATCGCTCGTATTCTCTCGCGACAATTCGCTTCCTTTCTTCGTTCTGGGGCGAGGGACAAACGTGCTCGTCCCGGACGTCGGACTGGAAGGGATCGTCATTTGCCTGGGCGCCGGGGCAGTGCAGTTCGCAGGTGAAACGATTTTCGCTGAGGCGGGGGCGTCTTTGGAGAGGGTCGCGAAGACTGCTGCAGAGGAAGGGTTCACGGGGATGGAGTTTTGTGCGGGCATTCCGGGGTCTGTGGGCGGCGCCGTGATTATGAACGCGGGTGCTCACGGCGAATGCATCGGCTCGTTGACCCGGGAGGTTTTCGGATTTGAGCCGTCGGGCGCAGAAATGCAATTCCCGCAAGAAAAGCTCCGTTTCGGTTACAGGAAAAGCAGTTTGCGGGAGTTTCCGGGTGTTGTAACTGCGGTCACCTTTGCTCTGCGAAAGGAGGATGCCCGGACAGTGAAGGAAAAGATGCAGCGCTTCTTGGCGGTTCGCCGAAAGGCTCAACCTGTGCGTGCCCAATGCGCCGGAAGCGTATTCAAGAATCCGCCCGGGGATTCTGCGGGGAGGCTAATCGAGCTTGCGGGATGCAAGGGGATGCGGCGGGGCGGGGCGATAGTGTCCCGAAAGCACGCTAACTTCATCATCAATCGCGGAGGAGCGAGTTATTCCAACGTTAAGGGACTCATCGAAGCTGTGAGGGAAAGAGTCAGGAAGGCTCACGGAGTTGAGCTGGAACTTGAAATCATTGATCTCGGAGATAAATCATGAAAGCGAGATACACCTTGAAAATCCCGGCGAGGATCAACGTTCTCGGCAACCCGACGGACGCCAACGAGGGCGATTTTCACACGATTTCCGCGGCGATAACCATCTTTGCGGGGGGGCTGATCGAGCCTGCGGAGAAGTTGACCTTCGACTTTCTCCAGAAGGGAGATGTGGATAATCCTCTTGATTCCATTACCGCGTCAGTGGGGCAGATACCCTTTAAGCACGATGACAAGTTCAAGCTGTTCAAAGCGGCGGTCTCGCATATGCTGATGTTTTACCCGCCGCTGAAAATGGAGATGGAAAAGACCAAGGTGAGGATCGGTATATGGACGGAAGTGCCACGGCAGAGCGGCCTCGCAGGCTCCTCAATAATCATCCTGCTGATTCTCAACGCCCTGAAGGAATTCTACGATTTGCCGAAGACGGAGTTTAACGACTATGTGCTCGCCGAGCTGACTCAGAGGATCGAGGAGATTGACCTCGGGATCACCTGCGGGTTTTCCGACAGGTATATCGCGCAGATGGGAGGACTGGCATACATGGACTATCGCGGGAAGCTATTTCACAAGAATATCTTCGACGAGCCATTTGCGACCTATGAACGGCTCAACGCCCCGACGAAGGAGATGAGATTCATCGTCGCCTCCAGCGGAGTGATGAGGGAGTCAGGGAGTGTGCACTCGGTCCTTCGCGGGCGGTACCTCCTCGAATACAGAAAAAAGGCAACCTACCCTGACTACAAGTCCCAGATTCTTCAGAAGTTCGAGGAGGTGGCGAAAACCGCGTGGGTAGGGAAAATCCTCCTGTTGAGAGGGGACCTCGAGGCTTTCGGGGACCTCATGAACAAGAATCACCGGCTTGTCAACGAGATAATGCTGTACTGCGGCTTTGTAGGTGGAGCAGGGGAAGCCAACAACATCCTGATCAAAGCGGCTCTCGACAACGGAGCCCTCGGCGCAAAGTTGACCGGTGCCGGTGGGGGAGGTTCTGTATTCGCACTGGTGAAACCCAGAGCTGAGAAACAGGTTTTCAATGCGATGAAAGGCGCCGCCGAGAAGGCGGGGCTGACTGACGCGAAGTTCTATCGGGTCGCTATCGCTGACAAGGGCGTGAGGGTGACGAAAGAGGGTAAATGAGACGGAGGAGCGCCCGGAAAAGTGACCCGTAAAATCCCATCATCTTTGCGAATCCGCAATCTGCAGTCCGCGATCCGCAATCCGGTCAGGAACAGTCTCCCGTCCTTTTTTACCTCTTTTTGAGCACAAGGGGACAAGTCCCGCCGCTCGAAAGCAGCTTAGAGGATGCCGAACTCGGTGATCCGCCGCAGATAGAAAACAGCAGTTTGCCCCCCACCAGCAGTAGCGGCCATTCCATCGGCGGCACCGCCTCCCGGTATGCCGCTGGAGGTGAAGCTGCCGCGGATTTCCTTGCCGCCGCTGCCGTCGCTGGTGATATAGGCGTAAATGTCGGTGCCCTCGATAGTGAGGACATTTCCGTCAATCTTGCCTTTGAACTGAGCCAGTCCAGGAAGTGAACTGATGCCCGTAACGGTATTCCCGTTCTGACGGATCGTGAACTCGATCGGATACCAGTAGTTGCCGGTGACGCCGGGGTCCTTCGCTTCGCCTTCCCATGTGCCGGTGATGTCCGTCACAGGCGGCAAGGGATTTCCTCCGCCACCACCGCCACCGCATCCAAAGATGCCGCAGAAAGCAACAAATAGAAGCCCCGGAAGAAGATATTTCACATTTCGAGACAGCATTTTCTCTTTTCTCCCTCTATTCAGTGCAAAGTCATCTATCATATCAAGGTAACTGCCCGTCCCACAGCGGCAAAGGATTTCAATCTAACTAAGTCCGCTAACTGAGACGACCCATAGCACGTTTTGTTCGGATGAAATGTCGCCAAAGCCCCTGCGGCTGGCACCGCTTACACTGCCGACCCGGGCCTTCGGAACAAATCCTCATTAAGAATACTTTTTGAAAAACGAGCGGCCAAGGAATATCTTAAGATGGGGTGTGATTCTGAGACAGGACAGAGACCGCAGAGGAGTGTGAGACAGAATTAACAGGATTATCATGTCCATCCTGTTATCCTGTCCAAATCTTGGCTTCGTCTCTGCGCCCCCGGCCCCACATAGTAGAGCCTCGCGCCGGGGCCCATAGAAACTCAGGGGAAAGCTCACGGTAATATGTGATGGACTTGAGAACGTGCAGGCGGAATGTCGTGATAATGGCGAAAGAATTACAGAAACGCTGTAGAGAAACGGAATTTCGCTCTGATTGGGCACGTGTGTTCACAGGGCGCTTCTCGTCTCTTGGTTATTGCGTGAGGCGGATAGCTTCGATAATCGCGCTCCTGTCGGCCTTGCCGCTGGTCGCTGGATTCGCCGCTGCACTTGTAGAAGAGGAAGAGAAAAGCAGCACTGATTTGGTGCGGATGGGCGACGAGGCGTTCGCGACGGGAAGGTACTCTGCGGCTATGGGCTTCTATCGCTCAGCCCTGAAACGCGACGAAAGCAATTTCACAGCGAGGTTGAAGCTGGTCGAGCTTCTCTCTCGCCTTGCTGGGAGGGAAGCTGAGGCGAAAAAGGAAATGGAAATTGCCCTGGGGATTAAAAGCCTCTCGCCGGCGGAAATCGGGCGGATGGCCGAAATATGCCGTGCCAACGGATTTCCCGAGGAAGCCCGATCAGCCTATGACCGTCTCCTGAAGGAGAATCCGGATGATTTGGCGGCGTTGGGAAAGCTTATCGAGGTTCTCCTTTCGCAGAGAGATTTCAAAGGGGCGAGAACAAAGATTGAGGCCTATAGGTATGACTCTGCCTCGACGGTTGAAGGGCTTGAGATGCTCGCGGCGAAGTGCAGCGGGCGATCCCAATACAAGTTAGCGGAGGTCGCTTACGAAGATATATTGAAGCGGGACGAGAGGAACCTCCAAGCGCTATTGGGGTCAGGCGAGTGCCTGGCAAGGTCCTGGCGCTTTCCGGAAGCTATCGAGAGAGTCTCGCGGGCGGTCGAACTCCATCCAGAAAAAACTGAACCTCAGATTGCGCTGGGGGAGATTCTTCTGCGGACAGGCGATTATGATTCTGCGGAGGCGGAGTTCGCCAGGGCGCTGAGGATTGGGCCGAGAAGCGAGAAGGCAGTCGAGGGACTGGTCGCAGTTTATTTCTCGACGGGCCGATACTCGGAGGCGAAAAAGATGCTGTCCGAAGCGCTCGAGGCTCAGCCGAATTCTCCCGTTCTCCTTGTTGCGATGGGACGCATTTTGAACTACCTCGGCGAATATGAATCGGCGAGGAGACATTTCGAGAGAGCGCTGGCAGTGAGAAGGGGGTATCCCGGGGCAATTCTGGGCTTGGGCTTGTCCTATCGGAACACGGGGAAGCTCGATTTGGCGAAAGAACAGTTTCTAAGGCTATACGATTTCTGGGACGTTCACCTCGACGAGCTCGATTCCGTTCATCCACGGGATATGGTGCAAGTGGCGGTCGCGTGCGCCCTCACGGACAATCCTCAGGACGCCATTGACGTTCTGGAGCAGCTTCTCAAGAGGGATGCGACGAACGCGGAAGCGCTCCTGTGGGAGGCAAGGCTTTTCGCGGAGCGACACCAACCCAAAGATGCGATCCGGGAGCTGAAGAAGCTCCTGAGGGTGAATCCGAATCACCCGGAAGCGAACGCAGAGCTGGCGAGCATCTATCTCGAGTCCACCCAATACGACCTGGCGGCGGAAAGCTGTCAGCGGGCCTTGAGGACCAATCCGAACTTTGTCCGTGCGCTGGAGATTCTCTGTTCGTTCCAGATTCTCGATTTCGATTACCGGGAAGCGGAAAATACTGCCAAAAAGGCGCTTGCGATAAACCCGCGTTCGTTATCGAGCTTATCGGCTCTTGCGTCGTGTTATTGGCAAATGGGAAACGAAGGCGCTTACGAGGCGGTGCGGAGGAAGGTCTTCGACATCAATCCGCTTTACGGGGAGTTCTATTTGACCGTAGCTCGGGCCTGCGAGGGGAAAAGGCGAAATCAAGAGGCTATCGAACTGCTCAAACAAGCCGTCCGGCTGAAGCCCGATTACGCCCCCGCCTACACGAGGATTGGCATCCTCCTGATGCGGGAAGGTGAAGAGGAGGAGGCGGAAACGTACTTGAAGAAGTCCTATCGGCTCGATAGTTACAACCCTATGACGGCAAATTTCATCAAGCTTCTCCAGCAGATGAAAGAGAATTTCCAGACCACCCGCACGGAACATTTTCTGATCAAGTGGGATAGGGAAAAGGGCGCTGTGCTCGGGCACTTCTTGCCGGAATATGTCGAAAAGGTTTATGCGGAAGTGTGCGAGGAATTCGGCTACGAGCCGAGGAATCCGACACTCCTCGAGATTTTCGATTCGCACGATCAATTCTCCGCGAGGATAGCAGGGCTGCCGTTTATCGCGACGGTCGGGGCAAGCCTCGGAAAGGTGATAGCGGCGGATTCTCCGAAGAAGGCTTCCTTCGACTGGAAAGACGTGTTGCGGCACGAGTTTGTCCACGTCGTAAATCTTCAGCAGAGTAAGATGCAGATACCTTTCTGGTTCACAGAAGGACTGGCGACATATCACGAGGAATCCCCTCACCCCGTGGAATGGGATGCGATTACCGCCGGGATGTTGTACATGAGCGAAATCATACCTCTAAACGACTTGAACAGTTACTTCACTCGCCCAAAAACATTAATGCACAAGCAAGCTGCCTATGCGGAATCCAACTTGATATGCCGATACCTCTACGAAAAACACGGGCTCAAGGTTATCCGGAAGATGATAGAGATGTACGGCGATAATTCCTCAACGGAAGAGGTGATTCAGCAATGCCTTTCGATGAGCCAGAGCGAATTCGAGCGGGAAATCGGGGACTACATTTTCGCAGAGGCAAGGGAGAAAAGAGTTCCTCCTTTGTTCCTGATAGGCGGTGGGGAGCTGATCGCGGAAGGCCTGGAGGCAAAGCCGGAGGATTCGCTTCTGAGGGTAGCCCGCGCGAGGTGGCTTTTCGTGGAGGCTCGGGCGCCTCGCATATTGAATGAGGCGAAGCTGGATGAAGCCGCACAAATTCTCGCCAAGCTCATTGAGGAAAATCCGGAAGCACGCATCGCGTACACGACTTTGGCGGAGATTCATCTTGCTCGCGGGAGATACGACGAGGCAAAGGACGCCGCACTGAAGGCGATAGCGGTTGATGAAAATGATTTCGCGGCCCACCGGTGTCTGGGGCTTGTTCACCAGAAGACGGGCAAAATGAAAGAGGTGATCGCGGAACTGGAGAAGGCGGTGGAACTGTATCCCCGCGCAACTGACGTGTGGGTCACGTTGACCCTGCTTTACAAGAAAGAAAAGGACGAGACCGGGAGGATTCGGTCCCTCGAAGGGCTGGTTTGTGCGTACCGGAAGGACATGCGGAAATCAAAGCAGCTTGCAACCGTTTACCTTTCCAACAAGAAGTATGACGAGGCTATAAGAGCTCTGGAGCGCGCTTTGCGATATAACTTGTATGACGGGGAGATTTACAGCCTGATGGTGCGGGCGTTCGAGGGTAAGGGAGACGAGAGGTCGGCCAAGAAGTACGCCGAGATCGGGGCGGAAGCGGCGTACATCAGTGCGAAATCGCTGATGCCATTTCAAAAGAAGAAAGTAGTTGAATTGCTGAACCTGGCTCTGGAACTGAATCCCAAGCATGAGAAGGGGAGGAGTTTGCTCAACCGGATCGGCGGTGGAAACTCAACGGGCACAAGCCCAATTCCGCCGGGAGCAATGGAGTGAGAAGCAGTGCCTCTTAGAGAAACTCCTTGCACCGGAAGGAGTTTTCTGAGATTCTGTCCGCCACCGCAGGGAGCGCGGAGAGCGCAGAGGAGAGGTGAACCGCTGATGAACGCTGATAAAGATAA
>JABMQX010000098.1 GCA_013203085.1 bacterium
CAACAGGGCCAGTGGCCTCGCCTCCACTGTGGGTGGGGGGTGCATCAACCCAGCCACCGGCGATTACTCCATGGTGCCGGGAGGTACCGACAATATCGCGGCTGGCCAATACAGCTTCGCTGCTGGACGCCGAGCTAAGATTGATCAAGACCATCACGGCGCTTTCCTGTTTGCAGACCACCTCGACTACGATTTCAACTCACGGGGCTCCAACGAATTCGCGGTGCGAGCGACGGGCGGCGTGCGGTTTGTGTCTGAGGTTGGCACCGGCGGAAACCCCAGCGCCGGTGTATTGCTGAAATCCGGCGATTCGCAATGGCAGAATCTGAGCGACCGCGCCGCCAAGGAAAATCTTGTTCCCGTGGACGGAAAAGCCGCGCTGGCGAGGTTGCTGGCCGTGCCCTTAAGCACCTGGAACTACAAGTCGCAAGACCCTTCTATCCGACACATGGGGCCGATGGCGCAGGTCTTCCACGCCGCCTTTGGCCTGGGAGACGATGAGAAATACATCGGAAGCCTCGACGCCGACGGTGTAGCCCTCGCTGCCATTCAAGGGCTTCACATGATCGTCCAGGAGAAAGAAGCCAGAATCTCCACACTGGAACAGCGCAACGCCGAACTTGAAGCCCGCATGGCAGCACTGGAGGCCCTCGTTGACACGCTGTCCAAGAACCAACCGGAAGGCCGATAGTGAGACCGCATGCTATCCAATTATTCAGTTAACATGTGTACTCTCTTGCAAAGGCAGAAAACGCTACAGTACGTGCGCACTGCCTCAAATGCACACATGATGCTCTGACGCGGCGCTGCAGCTCTGAACAGCTATGGGGTTCCGGATATCACCTGATCTTCCCGGAGGCTGGGAAACGGAGAGGGAGAGAAATACCGGGCCCATGGCACAAAGGAATAGGTGCTCCGGGGATCCGGTTTTCGATGATTAGAGGACGCGTCTCAGGCCCAAGATTTCCTGGTCCTTGCGCATGGAGGCCGGCCCCGCTTCGTCGCATCTCCGTCAAGGTCCCTGAGTGGCTCGGCATCCGATTTGCCCTTAACTTGAGAGCTTGTTCCCAGTTCACTAAGCGGCTGTGTATGGTCAATTCAGGATGCGGCGATCACTTGCTTTCGGTTCGGTTGGGCCAAAGGGGCGCCGTCGGTATTGGCTGAGGTGGTGTGTCCGTAGCGGAACTGTTGTTTCTCCAGAGCGGTCCGCAAGGGGTAGAATGGGACAACAGCACATGTGGAATGGGTTTGCACGTCAATGGCTCATGCCAGGCCTGCCGATCATCGCTCCAGCTCCACACGATAGAACGTGGTGCGATAAGGGTTTTTGGCGTCTGTCCATGACGTGATCAGCCCTTGCGACGAAAGTGTAGCCTGCTTCGCCCACGGGATGTAAAGCGGTGGACGGGTGTACAAGACGGGCTTGGACCAAACCACGTAGGTGTCACCCGGTCGGCTGTACCATGTCAGTTCCGTCTGGCCGCCGGAGGTCTTCCGGACCCTGACAACCTTGAATGCCCACGATCCGTACTCGTACGCTCCCATGTCCACAGTGTTCGACGATAGCCCGTAGTAAATCCGTGGGTTGCCGTCCCGATCCGTGGCGCCTTGCATCCACTCCTCGTTCTCCCCTTCATCTATACAGGCCGTTGGTATCATGGCGCTCCATGACAGACGGTAGTCATTGTCGTCGTAGGTGTTTGGGTCATTGTCGCGACCGTCCGGGTCCACAAAAAGCGGGAACATCGCCGTGTTGCCGAGTCCGCCCCCGGTCCAGCTTTGAATGCACGAGAATCTCGGGGTATTGCAGATATAAAGCTGCGGGCCGAAGTCCGTGGCGGTGTTTGCCCAGATGATGCAGTTACGGATTACCGCGTTGCAGACGTACAATCCGCCGCCCCTCCTTGCCGAGTTCCCTATGATGGTGTTGTTCTCGATCGTGCCATCGCAGTCGAGCAGCCCGCCCCCGCCGCTTGTGGCCTCGCCCGCGGCAGAGTTTCCGGCGATCACGTTACTCCGGACCCTGCCGTCGCATTTATGCAATCCTCCGCCATGCTCAGCCAGGTTCTCCAAGATCCTATTGTTCTCGATGGTGCCGTTGCAGAGGGCCAACCCGCCGCCCCGGTCTTTGGATGAGTTATCACGAATGGTGTTTCTCTGAATGTCCCCGTGGCACGCATATAGCGCACCGCCAGTCCCATCGCACGAGTTGCCTTCGATGGTGTTCCAGACGATCGTGCCCGCGCAGCCGAGCAGGCCTCCGCCATACACCCCCTGATTCCCCGTGATCACAGATGAGGCAGACATACCCTTGATGTCTAACACAGCTCTTGGCCAGGACACTGGGGTGCGTTGAGTTCTCTCCGGTGCCTGAGGTTGGTCTCCGATTACACTCGAAGGAAAAACGCCTGATAACCTTTCCTGAATCCTGTCTCGCTGACTTTTGCGTTTTATGGTGCGCACGATTCAAAATCGCCCAGGAAGTCAAGCGTCCGGCGCGCTGAGACGTATTGAGACTGTGGGAAATCGACTTTGTGTTGCTGGATGTTAGCGCTCAAGAACAAGCTCTTTCATCTCAAAAGGTACAGGATAAGCCGTTATCCATGCCTCCGGTCTTATTGTGTTCACCTTCATACGATTCCCGACCCCCAGGACAACGACATCGATTTTTTTCCCTTCCATTTCGCTGGTTACCGGTATGTAGTACGTGTAGTTCCACTGATGCTCGCGAACACCGCATTCCCATGCGGATGTATGATAGGACACGCTCCGATCAGGGGCTCCGACATACTTCCCGTCCACGCGGATGGCCGCGTAGGCACCCTCTGCACCATGCAAACCGTGCACGGCAATAGTCAGGTAGCCGTTCCTCGGAATTTCGCCAAGTGTGCATGACGTAGACCAGGTATGAACCAGGGGCGCCTTCTCATATAAACCGAACACGAGGGATGCCCGCCATGCAGAGCGGTCCAGTTTAGTGCTGCCCTTATACCCCTCGATCTCGGTGACTTTTCCAAAGTAGCCGCCGATACGCAGGTAGCGCACACGAGTGACTGCGGCAATCGTGGCAGTGATGGTGTTGCCTTTCCCCACAAGGCTGATGGGGGTCCAGGCCTTCAAGTCTGCGGAGACGGCAGCGGGTGTTTCCACACGTTCCCCATATTGACCGTTTATTGTCTTGATCACAAGTTTATCCAGGCTGACAGGTTCATCGAAATCAACCCGGAGGGCGCCTCCGCGGATGATACCGGGTATCTCGATGAGACCAAGGTATTCCTCGGGACAGTGAAAGAACGTTCCTAACTTCCCGTCGAAGAGGTTCTTGTCCCAGATGCCAAGTTCGCGAAATCTTGCCTGGTTAAAGAACGCATCCCGGGCCCTCTGGACGTGGGGAACTTTCGTGAGGCCTGAACGATCAAGACTCCGGATCTCGAGGGCGTTGTTGTCGGCCGCAAAACAAGTCGCTTCGTAAAGCGCTTCAGCGTCCGCCGGTACGTCGCACGGTGTCAGGTCACCCAGCTTGCGGTGCAAAGGGCATTCCAGGACTTTGCCCGGGAATCTCACCTCAATGCTATTGCCGGCGAGCAGTTTCTTATTTGCTTTGCCGTCAAGAATGGCCTTGCTAAGCTTGCTATCTCCCGGCGAGAGTCTGATCAATGCTCTCGTGCCTGGAAGGCCCATGAGCTTCATGATAACCGGTTTGCCCGGTATGTCCCGCACAACTTCGTAGGTGCAGCCGGAGACGCCCACTTCATTGACGGGCTGGGTAGTGGCCATGACCAAGCAGGAACGAAACGGCGGTACTTCAACCTCTACGGTTGAACCGTGCTTGAAAGTACCCAGAACCTTCTCGGACGGATGAAACTGCCTGAGCTCGACATCGCCTTCCGCCGTCAATCCTATCTCACTGTCCAGCCTGACCGGATACTTTGTCGGGTTCCAACTGAGGTTTCGCAATGTGACAAACCGGGTAGTTTCATTGCCGCGCGAGATAGCGTGCGGGCCATATCTCCGAGGTAGCGCCATGCCATTGACGAGGATTTCCCGGTATCTTCGATGAAGATTATAAATCCTGGCCAGTTTCGGGAATTCATCGTCGCGCAGCAGCCATGGGTTACCGTACATCTCCGGGGCCAGAATCAAGCAGCGGTTGAAAGCCTGAAGAATCAGATCATCCTCCCAGTAGTCGAGACACGATGAAAGGCAGACCCCGTGGTCCTCGGTTAGCCTTGACAGGCCCGGAGGCAACCCCCGAGATAGTGCGCCGACGCGGTGATGAGTGGCTACCTGTTTGGTGGGCATATGCACATCGATATAGGTTTCGGCACCTTCCCAGAGCCAAGTGGTCATATGCTGTCTGGCTTCCTCATTCAAATCGATCCTGTGGTTGAGCGCTATCAGGTCGGGGCTGAAATTCCGACAGGCTTTCATGGTACGCGTGAAAGCGTCCAGCTTGCCGTCGCGCAGGTTGCCGCAGCATGCGTCGAACTTGAAAAGTGCACAGTTGAAATCGCGGCACAACTTGATCAGTATGTCTCTGCGAGCCTCCTCTTCCTCGGGTGTATCCCCGTAGCCGTCAGGCCCCAGCCACATGCCGATTCGGCAATCAAACGATTTTGCCTTTTCGTAGATAGGTTTCAGACCGTTTGGGAACCGTTTCTTGAAAGAGTCCGAGTCCATGCTGTCATAGTTCTTCCATCCGTCAATGGTTCCCGCGTCCAGCAGATAGATGTCCAGTTTCATTCCGTATTCATCGTGAAGCCACTTAAAGAAATCCAGGTTTGCCATCGTCACCGATTCGTTTGCTCCCTCCCAGGCATGATTGATCCAGTCAAAGTACATTGCCCGGGACGGCGTCTTCTCGTCAGCTCCACGGAAAACCTTCTCGTCTCCCGAACACATTGCTGCGTTGAAAAAGAGCAGTCCAACCAACATGTGCACACGACGTACAAACACCGACCAAAATGTGACTGTTGTATCCATTCGAAGAACTCTCCTGATTTTGCTTAATGCATGATTGTGGTATCCCAAAACAGTGTTTCGTTTCGCGCTAACGTCGTGGCTAAGCGGCATAAAAAGAGTTTCACACCCTCTATGCCTTGTTCAGATAGAAATGTCCCCTCGCCGATGAGCCTGGCTGGTCTTAAATCGGCGTTTCCTCAGCTCTGCTTGCAGCGTCTTGACGGAAAGCTTCCTCGGCGTTATCGCTTGCTTGACCGCCATACCAGCAGCCGTTCCGCCAACTTCCCCGGATTGGAGGGCATTCTCCATTCTCCGAAAGCTCGAATTTGTAAGATGATCGCAGGACGCCGTGCGACCGACCACGAATATCCCTTCAAAACCCTTCGGAGGGAAACAACGATATGGGACATCAACCAGCCCGCCCCCGCCGCAATCGCGCTCACACCAGCTAATCGCAGAAAGCCTCTACGTGTCCCTTCATCACAATTCTCCTTCGTCCCCCGGTCTTATCACATGGACGCCGCGGTGCTCATTCTTTGGCAGCTTTGAGCGCGTCTCTTCCACCGGTGAGCCACACAAGGTTGAACCGCGCAATGGTAAGGTACTTAGGATCGTAGTGGCTGCCGCTCACCGTGCC
>JABMQX010000099.1 GCA_013203085.1 bacterium
CTGCTGAGCTCATCAGTCATTTCCCAATTCACGCCGCCGAAGCGCACGGCTCCGCTTTACTCCAAGCCCTGGAACTCAGATGAGCCTGTCCAGTATCTCTGTGAGCTTTTGCTTGGGCACTGCTCCGATACTCGACTCGACTGCCTCGCCATTCTTGAAGAAGACGACCGTAGGAATGCTCAAAACCTGGTACTGCCTGGCCAGATTCTGCGCCTTATCCACGTCAATGTGGGCGACTACTGCCCTCCCTTCGTACTCCTTCGCTATCTCCTCCACAATGGGACCCAGAATCTTGCACGGAGGACACCATTCTGCCGCAAAGTCCACCAGCGCCGGAAGCTCCGATCCCAGCACGAGGGTTTCAAAATCTTCTTCCTTCAGTTCCACCAGACTCGACATCAGACATGTCCCTTTCTGTTGTTGCTCCAATTAGAAACCGTTATTGCGTCACAAATCCTCTGTTTGCATTATTCCGCCTATTTCTCCTTAATGTCAAGTCCGTAGTCCGCCAGGGTGCGTTTTCGTGGCGTGGCTGTGGCAGATGATCGGTTTTGCGGCCCGCCAAATGCGCCCCTTCAGGGCTTCCTGCACTGCCGCTGCTTCCTGCAGTGGGGGTTGGGATTGAGGCTGCGCTGGAGGATCACAGATCGAGGTTGAGGGCTGTCTCATCGCAATCCGGGAACTTGTGGCAGCGGATGCAGTCCGACCAGATTTTCCGGGGAAGCTTGTCCTTCGAGTACGGACGAAAGCCGTGCTTCTCGAAGAACGATGGCACGTATGTCAGAGCAAAAACCCTTTCTACGCCGAGTTGTTTCGCTTCTCGGATGCATCGCTTGAGAAGCCGCGTTCCGATGCCGCGGCTCTGGTGCTTTTCGGCGACCGCGAGGGAACGGACTTCTGCCAGGTCTTCCCAGTCCACGTGTAGAGCTGCGCATCCCACGATTTCCCCTTCCTTCTCGCAGACCGAATAATCACGCACGCACTCGAATATGTCGTTCAGGGATCGGTGAAGCATCAACTCGCGATTGGCGTAGAAACGAATCAGCTCCCTGATCTTCGGCACATCGCTCACTTTCGCCTTTCTGATCAGCAAGCGCGAAGTTTCCTTTTTCCTCTTGGGGGGCGTAGCCATATTCTCATAACCGAGAGTGTGAATTCACAAACAACATTATTAATAGTATTTAATAGTATTGCACGGCGCGTTTGTAATAGCAAATCCTTTCATTTCAATGAGGAAGCTGGAAAGGGAACATCGCGTCCCCTGCGTCTCTGGGCTTATGCGCTGGAGAATATGCGAAATGAAAAGAAGAGACGCACAGGCGTGGAGGTAGGTCGAGGTGATGCCGGTAAGGAAACAAGACCTCCGTCGTCAGGAAAAAAGAGTTGACACTCCTCAACCCTTTGATTTAGGTTTTCGTCCAAAATCGAGTAAGAATGTCCGATAGGAAAACCATGGGGCATGTTATCCGGAATCTGCTGGCGCTGCAGGAAGTTGATCTACAGATTCTCTCTATTAACGGCGAAAAGGTGAGCCTCCTCAATTCAATCAACGAGAAGAGATCTCAGCTTGAAAAGCAACGTGGTGAGTTCCAGGAACAGGAGGCACGGCTAAAGCAACAGAAAGTCGACATGAGGAGCCTGGAGGTCGAGCTGGCTGAGAGTTCTACTCACGTGCGAAAGCTGGAATCGCAGCAGGTTCACATAAAGACCAACCAGGAATACAAAGCCCTGGATAGGGAAATCTACGAGGCGAAGATTCATCAAACGCGGGTTGAGGACCAGCTTCTTGAGAAGATGGAGTTTGTGGAACAGGAGAATATCCAAATTCGTGAGACGAGCCGGGAGCTTGATGCGCGCGCTCCTGAACTGCAGCAGGAGACCAGCGGAATCGAGGAGAAAATCTCGCAGATCGAACGTACCATAGAGGAGCTTCAGACGAAGCGGTCTGAGGTCTCGAGAGAAATTGATGAAGCCGCTCTGAAGCGCTACGAGCGAATCTTGACTGGTAAGAGTGCTCCCGTCCTCGTGCCGGTGGTGAATGGCGCGTGTCAGGGATGTCATCTGGTAGTAACCGCCGCGGTCGAAAGCGTTCTTCGGCGCGGCGAGGCTGACATCATCACCTGTGAGAACTGCTCGCGGATTCTATACATTCCCGATGAAGAGCCCGAGTGAGAACTCGGGATTGACTTGTCTCGGCTTGTACTGTAGTCTTCATTCGGAAGCTCGCTCGGGTCTGTCGCCCGACGGTCCGCGAAAGGTCGTGGAGAAGCAGACCGGATAGTCGCTCTTTCTCATCCCATCCGTCTGACCTGCCGGTCAGGTGCCTCAAGGCGATGAGAAAGGGAGGAAAGTCCGAGCTCCACAGAGCAGGGTGCTGGGTAACGCCCAGGAGCCGCGAGGCTACGGAAAGTGCCACAGAAAACATACCGCCCCGCCCCCGGCGGGGTAAGGGTGAAATGGCGAGGTAAGAGCTCACCGCTTCGGTGGCGACACCGGAGGCACGGTAAACCCCACCCGGAGCAAGATCAAATAGAGGACTATGGGATTGCTCGTCCCGTCCCGGGTTGATCGCTTGAGGTGAACGGAAACGTTCATCCCAGAGAAATGACTATCCGGGCGCGCGGAAGCCCCTCGGGTTTCCTCCGCTCGACAGAACTCGGCTTATAGGTCTGCTTTTCTGCGAATAATTGAGGTCCCGAAACCGCTTCGCGGGCGTGTATCGGCTTCCAGCACAGTGCATGCTGTGCTGGACAGCGCTTGTATGGCGCGCGGGGCGAGAGACGTCCGACGGTTCCGGCCCCTTTACGA
>JABMQX010000828.1 GCA_013203085.1 bacterium
CCGTTCGCTGGAAACCGTCAAACAACTGATGAAGAAGCCGGCATTGCAGGAGGAGGCGGCGAAAGCCTATATCGCTATCGCTTCGAAGATGGCGGACACGGGGAAAAAGGATGCCGCGCTGAAAATGTTGACCGAGGTCGTCGAGTCGCCTTGCTCGGTGGACGTCATCCAACTGGCTGCCGCCAGGCTCAAGGACCTGGGCGTGGTCATCCCCATCGCCCAGAGATCGGGATTCCTAACACACTGGTGGCTAATCGGTCCCTTCCCGAACCCCGGCAATTCCGCATGGGAAAGAGAATTCCCTCCGGAGAAAGAGGTTGACCTCAAAAAAGGCGTTCAGTTCGAGGGCAAGACTCTTGGCTGGAAAGAGGTGACCACCGGTCACCCACAGGCGAGGCTCAATCTTGAGGAACATTTCAAGCCCACTGAGAACGTTGCCGCTTATGCCTACGCCGAAATCAAAGCTCCGAAAGAAACAGAGGTGAAGTTCAAGATAGGCAGCGACGATAGCGTAGTCTGCTGGTTGAACCGGAAGCGAATTCACTCCGTAAAGGTCAGCCGGGGTCTGAGCGTCGATCAAGACGTGATCAACACAACTTTACAGGCTGGAAGCAACACGATTCTTATGAAGGTTCTCAATGAGGGCGCCCAGTGGGAATTCTGCCTTCGCATCACCGACCGCCAGAACAAGCCGGTGGATATCAGCAAGATAGCCAAGTAGCTGCCGAAAGCACGTCCCGTAAAGAGAATAAGGGTAGGAAATCTCCCTTCACGTGGAAGGGTTGAAGGTCTTCCTGTAGTTGCTCGCCTTTTTCAACTTCGAGGAGGAAATTGAATTATGGAAAAGAAGCCAGTAAGTCGGAGACAATTCTTGCGTACGACATCGGGCGCAGCCGTGGCGGCTCTCACCGCTGCGAGGTTTGGCGGCGCCGCCCTCGGCGCCAACGACAGAATCATCATGGGCATCATAGGCTCAGGGGGCCGCGGACGCGGCCTGATGAGGTCGTGCAAGCAAGACAAAGCGGTCGAGTTCGTCGCCGTCTGCGATGTGTGGGAACCAATGATCCAGGCGGGCATGAAGATGGCCGGACCAAATGCCAAGCCTTACTGGGACCATCGGAAGCTCCTCGAACAGAAAGAAATTGACGCCGTCATCATCGGTTCCCCGGAGCATCTTCATGGCGTGCACTTGATTGACTCTGTCAACGCGGGCAAGGACGCCTATTGCGAAAAGCCGATGTCCCACTCCATCGAAGAGGGAGTGAAGATGGTCAAAGCCGTGCGAAAAACCGACCGCATAGTCCAGATCGGCATGCAGCGGCGAAGCTCCCCGGCGCTCCACGAGGCGAAGAAGCTCATTGATGACGGCTTGCTCGGGGAGGTGAGCCTCGTTCGTGCCCAGTGGTTTTGGCACCAGGGTTCACTGCCAAAAGCCTCACAGATGCAGGTCCGGGGAAAGTACGACTGGGAGAGGTTTCTTGGCAGCGCCCCGAAGCGCCCCTTCGATCCGGTGCGGTTCCGCCATTGGAGGATGTTCTGGGACTATTCCGGAGGCATCATGTGCGACCAGGGCACTCATTTGATGGATGTCGTTCAATGGTTCATGGGCCAGGGCACCCCTCGATCCGCCTATTCCTGCGGTGAGGCGTATCAGCTCTCCGGGTACGAGACTCCAGACACCTTCGGTGCCGTGTACGAGTATCCACGCTTCACAGCCACCTGGATTGTCACGTACACTAACCGCTGGGAGAACGGCTGGCGGATTTTCTTCCAGGGCAGCAAGGGAACGATGTGGCTCGACGACTTCGGGTGCCGGGTCTGGAAAGAGCCGTGGCGCCCGGATGATGAGCCGATCAAGTCGCTCGGAGGCGGCATACCCACACAGCCTCATACTGACAACTTCCTCGAATGCATCCGAACAAGAAAAGAGCCTAACGCACCCGTCGAGGTCGGCCACACCGCCGTTTCAGCGCCGCACCTCGCGAACGTTGCGTTTCGTAATAAGCGCGTCGCCCTCCTCGACGAAGAGTGCAGCACCGTTACACTGAGTTAAGCATTGTAGGACGCGGGGAGATGTTCGCAGTACAACCGGCTCCCTGAGATGTGAAGGGCACCGACAGGGCGAGGCCTGGCGAGTGATTGCCTGGGGGACGCTGAATGGAAACGATTACCGACGCAGAGAGGAAGCGGTTGGTGCAGGAGAAAGTCCGGGTGGTGGACAGGGCTGTCCCACGGCGGCCTGAGCTGCAATCCCTGTGGTGCCGAATCCGGAAACCTGTAGTAGACCAAATTGAGAGCCTGGCGGGACAGGAGCTCCAAGGGGCCAGGTGGCCTCCTCTATTCCTTTGGCTCTCAAGGCGCCCCAGTGAGGCCGCCACCCTCGAGCAGGCCCTTGCGGCGATGAAGAAGCAGGGAGGCCGCGGGGAGTTCGCACACGCAACGTCCCAGCTCGTGGAAATTGTAGACTCCCGTCAAGCCTACTCGCGGATCATCGAGATCGTGATGATAGGTCGGTGCCTCGAAAGATCGCAGCAGGGGGAAGTGCAGCTGCATCCGGTAGTGAATCCTCCAAGTCGGAAACGGGCCGACTTGGCTGTCCGTGTAGGGACAAAGCAACTATACGTCGAGATTACGGTCCTCACCGAGAGAATGGCTGACGAACACTTCACGATCGGGATCAGGGACCCGAAAGTGGACGGGGGGAGGATTATTGCCAAGCTGCTTGACGAACTCGCCGAGCAACTTGATCCTACTAAGTCGCAGCTATCTGCCACTGCTCCCAATGTGATCATTCTTATGAGTGGCGCGGTAGTGGGCGCCTACGAGCACGCGTTTGACTGGGCGTTCGGGGCTTTGGAAGACTATCCAGACCGCTTACGGGCGGCTGCCTCCTCGCGCGCTCGCAAACGAGGACTGGCGCGCAATCAGGAACAGCTCAATGCAATTGTCGCGTCATTCTCCAGGATAAGCGCGATCCTGTTATTCGAGGATGTGTTATTCCGGGGGTGCGTCCACTGCAGGACATGGCGATCAAACAGCGCGAAATTTCCTCTCGACGAAACCGAATTGGACCAGGCTGAACAACTTTTCCGCGAGCCAAAGGGAGACCGTTGACCGCGCCCGAGCAACGCTCTCGGGGTATATCCCCGGCGCTGGGGCCCGGGGTTTCCCAGGGCCCGGTCGTTTGGTCTGCTGAAAGGAGAACCTGAAAATGCTCAAGATATTTCGACCACAGTTTTCGGGGACGTATTCGCCGGAGAGGCTTCGTCCCGATTTCATTTCTGCGTTAGCCGAGCGGGTGAGAAAGGGGCTATTCCCGCGCGCCAGCGAGCGGAGGAACAGGTACGCCCTTGTGAACGAGTCGGATAAGGAATTGAGGTTCCGGAGCGAGGGTCTCCTGACCTCGATCAACATCGGCTGGAACGATGTGCGAGTGCAGATTGAGTCGCCCCCGGACTCTGCCCCAAGAGTTCGCTACGAGGTTATGTATTTCGCTTGGGCGAGGTATAGCGTTATCCTTTGCGCGTTTCTGGGAATCGCTATGATCGCCTCGTGGACACTGTTGGGGGAGATATACGGGGCCCACCGAAGTGCGGCAAAGACGATCTTCTGGGTCATGTTGATCTTCTGGGGATTCGTGTGGCCCTGGATTCTGGTCGCCATTCACAAGCGACCGGCGGCAAAGGCCCTGGAGCGGCTCTTCGAGAAGGTGAACGAGGCAGAATAGTCGGCGGGGGACGACCGGAAGTACCGCTGGCGTTCCCATGAACTTCCTCTCGCCCCAAACGGAACGAAAGCGAGCTGCCCTACGGCTCACAATGCCCGAGAGCCTCTTCGAGCAGTTCCGCTATATGGCGGACAGGCAGCTCTACTCCTCTCTGAGCAAGCTGGTCTCGAAGCTGGAGAATGCAGCCGGGACATTCCGTCGCAAGCAGGTCCGCTTGCCCAGCGTCTCGAACGGCATCAACCTTCCTCTCTGCAATCCTCGACGACATGCCGTAGTGGTGCACGCTAAATAAGCCGCCCATCCCACAGCAAAAGTCCTCTCCATCCGACGGAAGATACCTCGCCGCCCTGCGAAGGACGTCCCGAGGTTGGTCGGTGATGTCGCGACCATACTTCAAGTGGCATGGATCATGGTATAGGACCGCTTTATCGAGGGGAGCCACTTTTCTGTCAAGGAGCGGGGCGACGAATTCACTGAAACCGAAAACCCTGCGAGTGAATTGCCCTGCCCTTTCTCCGAGAAGTTTCCGGTACTCATCCTTGAGGGTCTTGCCACAACTAGCGCAGGGGACGACGATGGGAATATCTTCCGCGAAAGCGAGCAGATTGAGCTCCGCCAACCGTCGCGCCTGTTTTACGTCGCCGAGGGAAAGGACGGGCGTTCCGCAACAAAGCTGTTC
>JABMQX010000829.1 GCA_013203085.1 bacterium
AGACGGGCACCGGGGCGCGGTCACCGTTTCCGCCGAGGTAGTAGTGGAAGGCGGCCACTGCGAAAAGGAGAGCGACGATAGCTGCTGCTCCCGCCCAGGCGATACGCGGTCGCCAGGCTCGTCTGGCCGATGGTTGCTCGATGCCGGCGAGAATGCTGTCCTCGCTGATAGGGTGTCGCTCAGCGATCTCATCGAGAACAACCTTCCTCGCGGCAAAAGTCTCTTCGACCCTCTGTGAAACCGCCAGCAACTCCCTGCATACTCCACACTTGGCGAGATGACCCGAGATCAGACCCATGGTCTCTTCGCAGCCGCCCTTCGGCATGGTCTGAATGAGCTTCCTTACTTCTCGACACTGCGTTTTCTCAGCCATTTCTCACTTTCCCTCGAAGTGCTTGATAAAGGCGTTTCCGGGCATTGAAGAGGCGGGATTTGATCGTTCCGAGCCGGCAGTTGAGAATCTCGGCTATCTCTCTGAGGGTTAGATCATCGAAATAGTGCATGGCAATCACGGTTCGCATTGAGAACGGCAGCCCGTCCACCGCTTTCATCAGGAACTCACTCTCGTCGTGGTTTGCGAGTTCATCGGCGAGAGAGGAATCCACGGCCTCGCTGTCTTTCGTCCCGCCGGGATCAGCATTTGCCCGCACAAAACCCAGCCGCTTGAGCAGCTTCCTTCTACGGCAATGGTCTCGGTACTTGTTGAGCATAATTCCGTAAAGCCAGGCAAATGCCGAAGACCTGCCGGAAAAGCTATCGAATTTCCTGAAAGCCAGGACGAACGTCTCCTGCACAATTTCCTCCGCGAGATGCCTGTCTCCGGTCACAGATAGGGCTCCGCGGAATATCCGTTTGTAAGTGGCATCTACGACCTCGGCAAACTCTTGACGCTTTTGCTGCCCGGGCATTTCGGTTCGTCTCACATCGGTTATTGGCGTGAAGAGCCGAAAAGGTTCATTTTTTCTTCGGGGTTCTCGGCATCTTCGCTCTACCTCATGTGCATATACTTGCCCAAGAGACAGGAACCTGGCAAGGGGCAACTTCGAGAAGACCTTCCGAGGCAAAGGCTATTTTCCGGAGGGAAGGCTCTTTTTCACTGGTGGGTACGAAGAGGGCTGATTTGCCTGACGGGGGAGATTTCATGGCTTTGTCTGTGCGTGGGAAGTCGTGTGAGCTCCGACAAAAGGCCCGGACAATCGCAACGGAAAGGAAAAAGGTTTGACAAAAGGGCACGGGATCGGTAGTGTACGCGGTGCTGTTCAAAAGCCGTGAACGTTCCAGCTACCTTTGGCGGCCCCTTCGTCTAGTGGTTTAGGATAGGTGGTTCTCAGCCATCAGACGCGGGTTCGATTCCCGCAGGGGCTGCTTTCGAATTTGACACGTCGCTATCGAGAAGAAACTCGCGATCTTCCGCTATACCAGTGTCTACTCCAATATCTGAAACCACCCTTGTTCAAAGTAGTCTGAAAGCAGTGGGGTTACCAAAAAGACCTCAAGTCTCATACTGCCAACATTTCAGATCAGGGTTGGCCGCTTAGCCGATAGAACCGCCTCAAGATACTGGAGGCTGTTGGTGACGTGCCCGTCTCGGTTCCATCGTCGAGCCATTCCATGAGACCGCCGGTTCCCGTTAGGGCCGAGAGGGCGTTCCAGGCGGCAGTGAGGCTGTTGGTTAAGTAGATGGTGTACGTTGCGTCGGCCATGCTGTGCCAGGTGATGCGAGCCCCTCGGCGATGCTATGCGATATGGTCTCGACGCGGACCGCAATTTTCCAGGGATCACAACTCCTGTCGTCCATCTCCGCGACTTTCCCGTCGTAAAGCATGCAACGTGCAATTATCCTGGCGTATCGCGGCGGTTGTTGGGCGTGATCTCCTTCGGCGCTGGCAATTGACATCCACGAAGGCACCTGTTACCCTCTGCTCTGCCCTTTGAAAGAGAATTCGCCAGTAAAGGAGAAGTGATGAAGAGAAGTACACGCTTGGGTGTCTTGCTGTCTGTTCCATTTGCATTGGCGGCCGGAGCGTACGAATTCGCCTTTGCCAATTCCTACCTGTTGTACGAGGATTTCGAAGACGGCGTGGCAAACGGTTTCTATGAAGTGGGGGGAACATGGTCAATCGCAGACGGGCGGTACACGCAATCCAGTGGGTTGTGCCCGCCGCGCTCATGGGTAAACGCGATCGGGAATTACGTCATCCAGGTCGAGTGCACCCCTCTGGCCGGGCTGGAGACCAAGGTCATTTACGCGCACGCGGACACTTCCGAGAACTATCGCGTTGACCTCTGGCTCGACCGGTCTCGGCTCAGCATTCCTGCTTGGGGAGAAAACTGGTCCACACGGAATTTCACGGTTCACGGTCTGAACCTCGCGTACAATCACAGTTATTCGGTCAAGATCGAGGTCGGTTGGAGCGGGGTGAAGGTATGGGTGAACGATGTCCTCCAGCACGACCGGACGTGGGCCGATGGCTGGCCCCTCGGGGAGGGAAACATTGGACTCGGAACCAACGCCGCCTCCTCTCGCTTCGACGACCTGATTGTCTCCGTGCCGCTGGTTGGTTTGCGAACGGTGTTCATTGAGGACTTCAACGATGGGGTGGCAAACGGGTTCACGGAGGTAAATGGTTCGTGGTCGGTCATCAGCGGCAAGTATGTTCAATCAACGGTTTCTCCCGGCGGGCCTTATCGGACATGGGTGGACTCTTTAAGCAGATGCCTGAGCGAAGACCTCAGCGCCTACGTGGTTGAAGTTGATTGTACGCCGCACTCTGGAACGGCGACCAAAGTACTATACGCCCACGCGGACGGTTCGGAAAACTACCGCGTTGATTTCTGGCTGGACCGCTCCCGGTTGTCCATTCCGGCGTGGGGCCAGGGATGGTCCACGCGCAACGTCACCCTGGGAGGATTGAAGTTCTCGTACGGCCAGACCTATCACGTCACGGTCGAGGTGAGTTGGGCGGGTGTGAAAGTCTGGGTGGACGGGGTCCTTCAGCACGACGAACCGTGGGCGGACGACATTCCTCTGGGGGATGGACGCGTCGCAGTGGGGACCTGTGTTGCCTCGTCGAGCTTCGACAACGTGATCGTACGTGCCGCGGAAGGCCCCACGGGCAGAGTGTGGTACGTGGACGCCTCCGCTGGATGGAGCGGCGACGGGACCACGTGGGCCAAAGCCTTTAATACGGTCCAAAAAGGGATTGATGCTGCGTCTCACGGCGACTTCGTGCTTGTCGCTGTGGGAACCTACCAGGAGGATGTCCGTTTCCGTGGCAAGAATATCACGCTTCGCGGGACAGATCCCCTTGATAATGGCGTCTCTTACAACACCATCATCTGGGGCTTGGGCAAGCAGTCTGTCGTCACCTTCAGTGGCACCGAAGACGCAAGCTGTCTTGTTTCAGGCTTGACCATCACAAATGGACAGAGCCCGTTTGGTGGCGGAATCCTCGGCGGGACAAGCGATAACCGCGCTCAGGCGTATCTGCGGCACGTCAGCGTCGGGTCCAGTGCCGCCGAGAACAGCGGCGGCGGCATCGCCTATTTCGACGGCCCGATCCTGAACAGCGGCATCGGCTCGAACTGGACTCTCAGCACGTCTCCCAATGGAAACGGGGGTGGACTGTTCCAATGCAATGGACCCATCCGAAATAGCTGGATCGGCAAGAACAAGGCATACACTGGCGGCGGGTTGGCCCAATGCAATGGCATCATCGAAGATAACACCATCGCGGAGAATTCCGCGTCCAGCGTCGGGGGAGGATTGGCCAATTGCGCGGGGACGATCGGCGACAACAACATTTCGCAGAACTCGGCATACGCCGGCGGCGGACTGGCTGACTGCCACGGCTTGGTGCAGAACAATACAATTAGCCAGAATACCTGTCCCGAGCTCGGCTTCGGTGGTGGTCTGTACCGATGCAACGGAACGATCAGGAACAATAGCATCACCGGCAACATCGCCGGGCAGGGCGGCGGGGTTGCTTTCTGCGACAGCCTCGTGGAGGGCAATCTTATTGACTCCAACCGGGCCGACGGAAGTGGGGTGCTCTACTCTGGCGGCGGTCTGTACGCCTGCCAGGCCTTCATCCACAACAATACGATCACCCGCAACACCTCCAACCGTCATGGGGGCGGATTGGGGCACTGCGGCGGCATGGTCAGGAACAACCTCATTGCCGAAAACACTGCGGATAATGAGGGTGGAGGTCTGGCCTATTGTTCCGGTCAGGTCCGGAACAACAGGATCATGGCCAACTCCGCCTATTATGGGGGCGGATTGTCGCGATGCGGCAGCCGCATCCAGAACAACCTGATCGCCAGAAATGCCGTGAACGATGGCGGGGCGGGCTTGTTCCAATGCGACGGCCCCTTGTACTTGAACACGATCGTGGAAAACCAGGCGGCCGGAACTGGCGGTGGGCTTGCCAGTTGCAACGGCACAATCAACGACTGCATCATCTGGGGGAACACGGCCGTCCACGGAAGCCCACAGCTCGGCGGCTCGTCAGTCCCTGCGTACTCCTGCATTGAGGGCTGGACGGGCGGCGGTGAGGGCAACACCGACGCGGATCCCAAATTCGTTGACCAGGACGGGCCGGACGACAAGCCGCAGACCTTCCAGGACAATGACTACCGTCTCGCCGAGGGATCGAAGTGTATTGACCAGGGTAAGACCGAGACATGGATGTGGAGTGATCTTGACCTCGAGGGCAATCCGAGGGTGTTCTTTGGTGGGAAGTCGCTGACGGTTGACATGGGCGCGTACGAGTACGGCTCATTCCCGTTCAAAATCGTGAAGGTCGAAAGGACCGTTTTCGGCGAGGAACGCCTGACATGGACCAGCCGCAACGGAGACACCTACATTGTTCGGTCTTCTGCTCGGTTGCCGAACCAGTCTTGGACCGAGGAAAAAACAGTGGTGTCGCAAGGGGAATTAACCACGTGGACCGATCCCAACGGGATAGGGTGGCAGAAGTTTTACAGAATCGAGCTCAAGTGATCGTTATCTCTTACGGTGATCGCACATGGCGGTTTGGGAAACGGGGGGTTGAACCTTGAGGTCGGCGAACTGGACGTCAAACCGCCGAGAAACTTTGGCCGAAATGAAATACAACGACACACTTTTTCAAGCACCAAGACCAAAAAGTCCGGGATGATAAAACGTCTCGTCTAACGAGAAAAAACAGATCCCTGGATTTGTCACAAGTGAGACTCTCCTAACGTATTGGCATGTGGCCACTTACAAGCTCAGAATGGGAGTCTTCGCCATTCAACTCCACTTGCAGCTACTATTGGCTCGAGGCGAAGACACTCTTTCGCCTCCTTTTGATGAGCGGCGCCGCTGTCGTTCCAGGATGCCGGCTCCTTGACTCAGCACCGCCTACCTCCCCTTATTTTCATGGGGTCTGAGCATCCATCGAGACCCGATGTTACGCTGGGAAGAAGAGGATTGACTAAAACGGGTATCGGAAGAGTTCTTAACGGCACTCGAGATTCTTGGTAGAATAAAGGTAGTGAGCACCTGCCTGGCTCCATGGCGCCATTAGGTTCCTGGTGACGGCACGAGAAGGCGGCGTTTCACTGGCTTCGCTTTCGTCGGGTGAGACAAGGGCTTCTGAATGCGATTCGGAAATACGGTTACGTATGGTGCTCTGACCACGCCCACGGCGTGGCTTGGACGGGATAACCCCGCGGAACGCGGGGTCGGAACAAATACGTCACCGAACTTACGAATCGGAGCACTTAGTCATGCCAATGAAACGTTGTTCACAACATCTGCGGGAAAGGGAAAAGATGAGCATGAATGGACGAGTCAATCGGAGGGAATTTTTGAAGCGTTCCGGGGCCGCAGCGCTGGCCTTGAGCAGTCCCCTATTTCTTCGGGACAAGGCCGTGGGCGCGAACGAGCGGGTTCAGTTGGGCTTCATCGGACTGGGCGGCAGGGGGACCTCTCTCTTAAGAACGTTCAAGAATTACGAGGATGTCGCTGTGAGAGCACTGTGCGATGTCTATGAGCCGAACGTCAACCGAGCCGCGAAGATCGCAGGCCCTCAGTGCAAAACCTACAGCGATTTCCGAAAGCTGTTGGAACAGAAGGAGATTGACGCCGTGGTGGTCGCCAGCACCGCACACTGGCACGCTCTGCACACGATCAACGCGTGCAAGGCGGCCAAGGATGTGTATGTCGAGAAACCCATGTCCCATAACATCGCCGAGGGAGAGGCGATGGTCAAGGCTGCCCGCGAGAACAAACGGGTTGTCCAAATAGGCACACAAATCCACGCTGGATCGAATTACAAGCGAGTCGTGGAGATTGTCCGCTCCGGCGCCCTCGGCAAAATCAGCGTCGCCCGTACATGGATGACCTGCAACGAGTTCCCGAACGGTATTGGCAAACCGGAGAATTCCGAGCCGCCAGCCGGTCTCGATTGGGATATGTGGCTGGGGCCTGCTCCGATATCGCCGTACAACTCGGCGAAGTTCTTTGGGGGGCAATTCCGCTATTTCTGGGATTACGGCGGCGGGTGGCTCGCAGGCATGGCGCCTCACATTCTCGATCTTGTATTCTGGGCGATGGGTCTGGGCGCCCCTTTGGCGGCAGCTTCTTCCGGCGGCCGATACGTTGTGGATGACATCGCAGAGACGCCCGATACACAGGAGGTGATTTACGACCTCCCGAACTTGACGGTAACCTGGTCCAACATGAGCGGGTGTAGTTACGGCTATGAGCTGCGAGGGGGAAGCGACATCAAAAGAAGACTCGGCATCATGTTTCACGGGACGAACGGCACGCTCGTGGCAGACTACAGCACTCTGGAAATCCTGCCCGAAGGGACGAGAATGAAAGGCTTTGAGCTGCCTCCGCCTCCACCCGCGACGGACCACTATCACGAATTCATTGACTCCGTGAGGTCCCGTAAGCTCACCAGTTGCGATGTCGCTTATGCCCAAAAGATCAACATAGCTTGTCACCTGGGGAACATCTCGCTGCGGGTGGGACACAAGGTCCATTGGGACGACAAAACGAAACGAATTGTCTCCGACGAGGAAGCCAACCGCCTTGTTGGGAGGACATATCGTTCGCCCTGGCGCCTTTGATTTTCCAAGTAGTGCGGCGAATACGATACCCTGTAGGCTTTCAAGCTTCTTCCAGAGAACCGTCAGTATCGAGGAGGACACCAATGAAATCAGGAATCTTTGCACTGAGCACCATGCTGCTCGCTCTCTTGGCAACGAAAGCCACCGCCAGTACTTCATCATTAGGCTGGTTGGTGGGAAAGGTCGTTGACCGGGATACGGGGAAAACCGTGCCCTGTAGAGTCTATCTCAAAGCCGCTGACGGGAAGTTGTACTATCCAGAAGTCGAGCAGGAAGGAGCAGTTGTAATCTACAATAAGGGAAATGGCGATGGGGAGAGGCACGCGACGATTAACCCCGGCCTATTCCGAGCCAAATTGCCTGTTGGAATAGCCGTCGTCACCGTCGAGAGGAGCAAGGAATACATCCCTCTATCGGAAAAGGTGGTCATCAAGGAGGGAAAAGAAACCGCCAAAACGTTCAAACTGAAACGGTGGATCAACATGAGCGAGCGCGGCTGGTACTCGGGAGACACGCATGTGCATCGCAAGCCGAGCAACCTCCCCAATATCATGCTCGCAGAGGATCTCAATGTTTCTTTCCCCCTCATCGCGTGGGCGCGCCGCGCTTACAGCAAACCGGACGATTTCACCGATCCGGCTTTCACCCCAAACTTAAAGAACGGTCTGTACCGGATTGATGAAACTCACGTCATTTGCGGGACGAATACCGAGTATGAGATTTTCGGTGTCGGGGGCAGACGATGGACACTCGGCGCCTTCATGATCTTGAATCATAAGAAGATATTCGAGGTGGGAGTTCCCCCCGTTGGAAAGGTTGCCGCTGAGGCGCATTTGCAGGGTGCACTGCTCGACCTCGATAAGCACAATTGGCCCTGGTCAATGATGCTCGTGCCCTTGGCCAAAATTGACCTCTATGAGCTATCCAACAACCACATGTGGCGAATTCACCCGAGGTTCATAACCTGGGGAGAGCCGGCGCCGGAGTTCATGAAGATCACCCCTGATCCGAAGGGTTGGGCCCTGTACGGCTTCAAAATGTACTACGCCCTGCTCAACTGTGGCTTTCGGCTCAAGCCAAGCGCCGGAACAGCCAGCGGCGTTCACCCCGTCCCCCTCGGACATAGCCGAGTCTATGCGAAGGTTAATGGCAAGTTCACGTTTGAGAAATGGATGGAAGCCCTGGCGAAAGGAAGGAGCTTCGTCACCACCGGCCCCATGCTCTTTTTGACCGTCAACGGTCTCGAGCCCGGCGCAGAGCTGAAGCTCCCTGAAGGAAGCAGAAAGAAGATCAGATTGAAGGTCGAAGTAGAGTACGCTCGCCCCGTCGAGAGCGTCGAAATCATTCTCAACGGCGAAGTGTATAAACGGTTCGAGCTGAATACCGACCTCTCTCCCGACGAGAGACATCGTGCGGTTTTCAAGCTGAATTTCACGCCGAAGAGAAGCTCCTGGATCGCCGCGAGGTGCTTCGAGAAGGGAATCCCGGGAAATGTCTCCTTTGCCCATACCGGTCCAGTGTACGTAATGTTTGGAAGGCAGAAAATCACGCCCCGCAAGGAGGAAGCGGGATTCCTTGTGAAGAGACTGAAGGAAGAGATCGAACGGAACAAGGAAATTCTGAAACCGGATGCCCTTGCGGAGTACGAGAAGGCCCTGCAGATTTACCGAGGAATCGAGGCACGGGCGGAGTAGGGAGTGTTCCGACGGCACCTACGCAATCAATCCGGACAAGAAAGGAGCGTGCCAGCGAGTTTGCAGGTCCCTTCGGATGAAAGGCTCCGCCGTTTAGCGGCCTGTCAGAGACCGGAACCGGCGTTTCGCGAAACCGAACAATCCAAGCATCCCGCTGCCGAACAGGACCATTGTGGAGGCTTCGGGAAC
>JABMQX010000830.1 GCA_013203085.1 bacterium
ATAAAGGCTCGACGCTTCGATGGCGCGAGCCGTTGACGGCCTCTGCCTTGCGGCGAAGTAGTCCACATCGCGAACAGAGCACACTGGGGTAGTTTTTCCTGGACGGTTCTACGCCTCGATGAAGTTATCCACAAAAGCATGGTCCGGAATTTGTCCTTGCTGGCTCTCCGGACTGTAAGGCCGCCCTCGCACGAAATTGGCGCTCGAGGAATGTGAATAAAAATGTTGACAACGTGTGCACAATTTGAGAAAAGTAGCATTCGTGGTTTGTTCGCTGCGGATTTTGTTACCTCAAGAAGGGGTTTCATGGGGGGTGATGTCCACAATCTTCTTCTCTCTCGCTTCTCCGTCGGTTCACACAATCAGCCAACGAGCCTTCATTGAGCATTGTGCGCGCAAAGGGGGCAACGCTGGTCTCTGTTAGTCTGATGCGACGGCATAACGTCAGAAATTTCATCCCTGTGTTTTGGGGGCTTCTGCCAACCTGGGATTGGCTACTTGCGCCGTGCTTGATGGGTGAGAAGACTGTTGAGAACGAAGTGGTCTTGGAATCAAGGCGTTTTTCAATCCCAGATCTGGCTATAGGGAAAAACGATGAAGATTCGGGGTAAAGCAGGTGGACGACGCTGAGGTCCTGCTGATAGAAGATCAAGCTCCTGTTCGAGAGAGTATTACCGAGGTTCTGCGGTCCGTTGGTTTCAAGGTTGCTGCGGCAGCCGATCGCACAGAGGCCGTCAGATTGGCTCGGAAGACCCGGTTTGCCGTTGTCCTGGCAGACCTGCTCCTGCCTGAGCCCTCGGGCATTGAAACGATCCGAGACATCAAGCAGCTCTCACCTGATACTGAGTTTATCATCATTACAGGATACCCCTCTTTCGATTCCTCGATCGCCGCCATCCGCGAGGATGTCTATGACTACCTATGCAAGCCTTTGGAGATGCAAGAGCTGGTAAGGTCAGTGCAGCATGCCATGGAGCGGCGGGAGCTGTTGCTTGGGAATAAGGAACTGCTCCGACAACTGCAGGCAAGATGTGATGACCAGGGGAAGCAGCTCACGGCCTATAGACGAGCCCTCGAGCGCAAGTTGTCATCTTCTTCCTCTTTTGTCGGCGAGAGTGAGGCGATCAAGCAGGTTCGACGATCTATAGCTGAGATCGCGCCTTCGGATATGACTGTTCTGATCCGCGGTGAAACTGGCACCGGCAAGGATGTCGTAGCGCGGCTGATACATGAATTGTCAGGTCGTCCGCAAGCGGGCAATATGGTGAAGGTGAACTGCCCCGCGATCCCGGAGACATTGTTGGAGTCCGAGTTGTTTGGTCATGAATCGGGCGCTTTTACCGGGGCGTCAAGACAGAAGCTGGGGCGGTTCGAGCTGGCTGCTGGCGGGACATTGTTCTTGAACGAGATCGGCCAGATTCCACTGGCCGTGCAGGCGAAGCTGCTGCAAGCAATCGAAGAAAAGGAGTTCACACGCCTGGGTGGTGAGAAAACCACCCGCATTGACACAAGAGTTCTGGCAGCCACCAATGCGCCCTTAGAGGAGATGGTCGAAGCCGGGCAGTTCAGGTTGGACCTCTTTTACCGCCTCAGCGAATACATTATCTGGTTGCCTCTTTTACGCGACAGAGCAGAAGACATTCCCATCTTAGTTCGGCATTTCCTCCGAAAATATGGACCGATACATGGACGGAGGAATCTATCGGTCTCGTCTGAGACAACTTCACTCCTTGTCAGGCATCAGTGGCCGGGCAACGTGCGCGAGCTTGAAACTCTCATTCGGCGTTACGCACTCACCGGCAGGGAAGAAATCATCCAAGCCTCAATAGCGCAGCCAAACGGGGGAAACTCCACGCACACATCGGGGAACAAGCTGGCTACCGCCGAAGCACAGACCATAGCGGCCGCACTGATCGAAGCGGGGGGCAACCAGCGCCAGGCCGCCAGGGTTTTGGGCGTCAGTTACAGCTCGCTCCGCCGCAAGATAGCTAAGTACAGACTCAAGGAGTCACTCCGCACTTCTCAGATGCGGGCGCCTGGAAACAGCCGGGGCCTGGGCCTGCATTGTGTGTGACGCTTTTGACCAACTCGTCACCGCCACTTCTTATTCATTATCGCCACTTCCGATTGATTTGAATCCCCCTTCCCCAACTCACCGATTGAAACATCCCCTTTCGTAACTCGCGCGTTAGGGGACAGCTATCGTTCCCACCCACCGATGTTCCGAGAATCGTGGGGCGACTGGCATGGTGATTGCACCATGCGTAGAC
>JABMQX010000831.1 GCA_013203085.1 bacterium
CCGTGGCGTCTCGATCGGGCCGAGTTCTGGGCGCCAACGAACGCATTTCCATAGGAGTAATCGGTTGCGGCGGCCGCGGGCAATATCTCATGGGCGAGGCAAGAAAGTTCAGGGTTAAACTCAATGTCGAGTTGACCGCCCTCTGCGATGTGTGGCGGCTAAACCGCGAGCGTGCGGCGGCTAAAGTGACAGGCTGGACGGGACTAGATCCGGAGACGTTTTCCCGATATCGCGATCTCCTTGCACGGAAAGATGTGGATGCGGTCATCATCGCCACGCCCGATTTTCAGCACAGCAGGGTTCTCGCGGAGGCAGCCCATCTGGGGAAGGACGCTTACTGCGAGAAACCGATGGCGAGCAACATTAAAGACGCCAGGGATGCTCTCCATGCGGTGCTTGACAACAAGCGGGTAGTCCAGGTCGGCACACAGCGCAGGAGCGATGGCAGGTTCCAAGCCGGGGCAGAACTCGTCCGGTCGGGAGTCCTCGGCACCATCAGCGAGGTTGCGACCGGCTGGAACGACTGCAATCCCCGCTGGGCGAGACCGTATCATGACGTGAAGGAGGAAGACGTGGATTGGGAGGCGTATCTCATAGACCTTCCGAAACGTCCCTTCGACGCCGTCCGCTTTCGCCGCTGGCATCTTTACAAAGAGTACACGGTCGGGACTCCCGGGCTTCTGGGAAGCCACATCATTGACCTGGCTCACTGGTACATGGATGATTATTATGCCAGGAGCTGCGTGGCCCACGGCGGAGTGTACGTATGGAAAGACGGAAGGGAGCACGCCGACACAATAGAATGCCTCTGGGAATATCCGAAGGGATTCCTGTTGCGATACCAAACACGATTGGGAAACAACAAAGCGATGCCGGAAGCGACGTTCTATGGCACTCGGGGGACCTTTGACACCTCTTCGTGGAAGGCGACCGGCGAAGGCGGCGGCGCCGGCAAATTGAAGGAGGAAGTTGCCGTCAAGCCGAAAGCTGGTGAGAGCCACATGGGAAACTGGCTGGAGTGCCTCCGGAGCAGGAAAACTCCGAATTCCGACATCCGCGCCGGATACGCTCACTCGGTGGCGTCAATTATGGCGTTTCTGGCTTGGGAATCCGGGCGACGCCAAGTTTACGATCCAGAGAAGGAAGAAATCCGGGAAGGATAACGTTCGGGAATAGACGAACCGCAGAGAACGCAGAGGTCGCAGAGGCGAGAGGGAAACTTTAGTGTTAAGGGGAAGTAGTTCTCTCTGCGATCTCTGCGGTCTCGGCGGTGAAACTGAATGAGGAGGAGCCCAAATGAAGCCTTATTCGCTGGCATTTATTGTGGTTTGTGGATTTTGTCTGTCGGCGGCGGTTTCGCTGGCGGCGGAAAGGGAAAAGCCCCCACTATTTCGATTCGAGAAAGCGGAAGGCAAATACCTTCACCTTCTCGAAGGGGAAAAGCCGGTTCTGACCTACAACTATGGAATGCTCTTGGGAAAAGGGGTGCCGGAAGATCGGCGGCGGTCCTCCTATATCCATCCGGTTTACGGATTGGACGGAGAGGTTCTGTCGGACGATTTTCCCGCAGACCATCTCCATCATCGCGGGCTATGTTGGGTTTGGCCGAGGGTAATTGTCGGCGGCAAGGAGTATGACCTCTGGTCGCTGCAAGGAGTGGAACAGAAGTTTGAGCGATGGCTTGGCGAAAAGGCTGGGCGAGGATTCGCCGCATTCGGCGTGGCGAACGGGTGGTACGTCGGGGAGAAGAAGATCGTAAAAGAGACGGTCCGCGTTCGCGTTTTTCCCGCAGGTGAGAAGGGGCGGGCGATTGACGTCAAACTCACGCTGGAGGCAGCGGAAGAGCCGGTCACGATTTCGGGCCGGTCGCCAGTGAAAGGTTATGGAGGATTCAGTTTCCGGTTCGCGCCCCGGAAGGAAACTGTCTTGACTTCTCCGGCTGGAAGAGAGGTGGCAGACAGCAACCTCAAACGATTTCCGTGGGTGGATCTGTCAGCAAAGTTCGGCGGGAAAGACTTCTTCTCGGGCGTAGCGATTTTCGATGACAGCAGAAACCCCGGATTCCCCAACGGGTGGACTCTCCGGGATTACGGATTTCTCGGAGTCGCATGGCCGGGACTTAAGCTGTACATACTCAAGCCGGGCGAGCCGCTGACCATTCGGTATCGCGTCTGGATCCATCGTGGCGGAGCTAAGGAAGGGGACGTTGCGGCGGCGTATGCCGCTTACGCCAGCACAGGCGGGAGGCGTGGCGAGCGGACGGGCCGGTAACCGGTTCTTCCCACTTATCTGAATGCAGCTTCGGTGGATGCACATCTGTCTGAGGAGTCACTCTTACGACATCGGCAGGAATCTCACACTCACGGTCCGGTCGGGAAGGCCTACGAGGTGCCATCTTCATGGTATCGCAGCCGAGCCAGCCGTCTTGTAGCTCCATTTCGGAATCGGGACGCTTTCCCCCCAGCCGATCGTGCCATCGTCGGCAGTGACCTTCACCAGTCGCCCCTGCCCGGGCTCAAAATGAACCTCCCAAACCGACCTTGAGCCTTCTTTTCGTAGCGCGACAGGCCGATTCTTGCCGGTTGTGCGATCAATCTGTTCGAGCTTTATTCGATGGGAGAACGCGATCGTCGCATCAGCAGCGACGTGGGGGCTCCGGTTCACGAACATGGTGTAACGCTCGCCCTGCTCGGAGCAGAAGTGTCCGACCACGAACTCCCCCCCTTGCACACGAACCACTAAGTCACCATCGGGTATTCCCGTTGTCCTCCGTGGGAGCGGTCGGGTGTGGTAGACCGCCCTGGAAGTCAGGCGCACCAGAGTCGGGGCGAGCTGTTTCACTTCGCCGTTGATTCGCTTCACCTGCTCATACTTTACAGTACGTGAGCCATCCCGGGCGATAATAGCCTCCCCCCATCCCTTGTGGTGCCCGTTATCGGGGAGCGAACTGTAGGTGAAGTACATGATCCC
>JABMQX010000832.1 GCA_013203085.1 bacterium
GCCTTCCCAGGGCGTTGCCCTGGGCTAAGCTATTTCGCCCCGTTGGGGCTTGGCAGCTTGTCTTGGACCGAGCCCTGAAAGGGCGCAACAATCCAATGCCTCTATAATAGAGCCGCACCCATCTCGGTAAGCGCGGTTGTATTTCCGTTGCAGATGAGGCTTGGCTCTCTGCCGGAGATGCCGATCCGGCTGTCGAAGAGTTGATTTGACGCAGAGGCCCACACACGGCATGTAGCCAGCTCCGAGACCCCAAGCCGTGAGAAAAGGGTCAGGGCGAGGGATAGGATTGCAACTGTGGTTTCTCTTCTCACGGTCCCTCGCCCCGTCCGCTGTCTTCATCCGAGGGATTGTTTTCTCCTATGCCAAAAGCCCGTCCGTTACGGTTGGCCGGACCTGGGCTGGTGCTGCTCCAAAGTTATGGCGATGAGGCCGTACGTGCCGGAGCTGGAGGAGATGCTCACGATTTTCTTTTCGGGATGAGCGAGATTTATGACCTGATGGGCAATAGCGGCGTGTTTGAAATGGTGGACGGTGTTCTCGAAGTCAAAAGCGACAGGTGGGTTCCCCTGCGTCCACTCGCTCAGGGGAAGTTCGCATTCCTGGGAGCTGCCATCGCTGAAGGTGACGCGGAACCGGGCGGGGTGGCTGGGGCGGTTGTAACCCCAAACGAGAAAATGCAGGGAGCGGGCGAAGGCCTCGATGCCCTTTATCTCGAACACGTTCTCGGTGTTGTTTCCCGAGACGAGAACGTCGTCCCCGGTTCGCCGGACGAAGAAGGGAACATTGTCGGCGGAGACTCTGTCCTCGGAAAACCAGGTTTTGAAGCTGGCGTTATCGCCGCCGCCGACCCGGACGGAGTCGTGAGGACGATTGAACAGGGAAGAAAGGTCGAGAGACAGGAAGCGCGCAACGCCTGTGGGACGCAACTTCGCCACGCCGACGGCCCTTACTGGTTCCCTCGTTGCTATCCGCCGCGGTCCCCCGGCAAGAGGTGTCTTGCGGAGCCCAATCCTCTTCTCGAAATCAGGCGGCCAAACGTCAACCTCCGTTCCGGGGGTCAGGATGGCGGAGCTGCCTTTGGTCATGCGAACCTCCAACCGCTGTTGGCCGACACCGGGGGTTGCGGGAATAAGGAAACGGGCGCGATAGGTATCGCCGGAGAGGTAACCTCCTCGACAATCCTGACCGAGATTCTGGTAAACGGTATCTCGATGGCTATCAAGCAGTGAAAGCTCTTTGCCGTTCTGGCGGACGGAAAGGCGGAAGTTGGCTCGCTCCGAGAGAGGAATGTCGGCGCGGAGGGCGAGAACGGCTTGTCCGTCATTTGGCCTGGTTGCAAAGGACGTTTGCCAGGTGTCTTTCGCCTCATCGAGGTGGACGGGTTTGGACACGGAAATGACCTGGCGGCTCATCTCCGTCGGTGAGCCGACGCGGGGAATGACGGCTCCGGGGTCGCCGTAATAGACCCATTCGGCAACGGTCAAAAGATGAGTGGACTCGTCGCCGCTCACGTTTATTCTGCCTGTGGTCGCGAGTTGGCGGAGCTTCTCAGCGATTCCCGTATGCCCTTCCACGTAGGCGGCGCGGGCAGCCACAAGGAGCTGCGGAAGAGTCGAGTGGGGACGCTCCGCGAGAACACGGAGGAAGTGCTCTACAAGCTCGTTGGTGAAACGTGCGGGGATCATGCCCTGGACAGTGGCGGTGCTGCCGACGTAAGCCACAGCTCCTTGTTTCAGGAACGAACGCAAAAGTGGGGAGCCGACCGGGAGGGTCCCGCAGCCATCCACAAAAACGATGGGCGAACGCGGAAGAGCCGGCATGTCGCCGGCTGCGACAAACGCTTCCCCGAAGCGATTGGAAATATTCGTGGAGCTACCGTGGCCGAAGTGGATGATGAGGTCTGACGCGGAAAGGGTTTCATCGTCCCGTGCGCCGCGAATGGCGACTTCATGGCCGAGCCGCGAAAGGCTTTTGGCGAAAGCGCGGGTTTCCAAGTGGATTCTGGTGTCTTCAGAGCAAAGGATGACGGCTTTCGGACCATAGTCCTTCTTGCCCCGAAGCTGCCGAACCATCATATCGGGCGAGCCAATGATGCGGGAAACGGCTGTATCGGGAACACCATCGCCATCGAGGTCGGAGAAGAAAGAATCTGTCGTAAGGCTCATCTCTCCCAAACGAACCTGCCAGGTGGGGAGTGATTTTTCATCTCCGAGCAAGACGATTGTGCTCCCCGGACGGACACGACTCGAAAGCCAGCGCCGCAGCCAGCGAGCCTTTGCCGTCGTTTCCTCGGAGGGCTGGAGATCGTCGCCCAATGGCTTACGGAATTGCTTTTGATGTGCCCTCCCGACGTCGAGGATTCGCTGTTCCTTTTCGTTCACCAATGCTCTGCAAGCATCAAGCACCGCCTGAAATGCGCCACCGGAACTTTCCGCCAGTGCTCCTCGGTTGATGACGACGAATGTTCTTCGAGGGGCTGCTTCCTGTCTCAGCGTCTTGGCGAGAGAAACGGGACGGAGACCTCTCGCAAAGGCGGGGACGCACAACACGACAGCGACCAGCAGAACTGCAAACGAAACGATCCTTTTCTTCATGATGTCAACCTTTTTCTATTGACCTTGATTCC
>JABMQX010000833.1 GCA_013203085.1 bacterium
CTGCGTCGCCTATCGGTCTTCGTTTGTCCCGCCGGGGGTTGCTTGTAATGCCCTGAATGCTCCTTTTCCGTCCGGCAGTCTGCCGAGAGCGGCGTCGGGTTCCTGCTTGCCGAAGGTGACGGAGTCGAGGAGGGCATTTCCACGCTCGTCGCTATCAATCAACATGATCACTTCGCCGTCGCTGCTGAGCTTGAAGTTGGCGTGGAGGCCCGGTTTGGCCTCTCCGTCCTCGTCGGCCCAGACGACGAGATAGTCGCCAGGAGCGAGTATCGTGCCGCTGGGAAAAGCCCATTTGCGAGGATTGTCTCTCCGATCGCTCAAGTACATCCCCGACAGGTCCACTTCGTGGCCGCTGACATTGAGCAACTCGATCCAGTCATCATAGTCTCCCTGTGGATCGCGTATCGTCGTCTCGTTCTCGGCCATCAGCTCATTGATGACGACCGGGGTTGCGCTGGCGATCGGGGTCGCCACCCGGTAGGTGAGCGAACCAAATTCAGCTTTCGAAGGGGAGAACGTGGTTGTTCCGACGGAAGCGGGCGCCCTCGCCTCCACATAATAGTGAACCTGGGTTCCGGCAGGGAACGGGGGAATATCGCCGCCGTAAAGACCATCTCCTGCGTCGCCGTCTTCGTGGGCCCCGTCATCGAACATGGGCGCCTGGTCGAACGGCGCCCAACGGGCTTCCGCATAGTACAGGATCACAGAGTCCGCCTTGCCTGCCCGGCCAGGGACCTCGCCGCTCACCTTCGCCTGGACGTGCACGTGTTCTGTCGGCAGGGGATGGGTGGAGTCCGCCGATGGGCTATCCTTGACCCGGAGCGTAACCTCTTGAATCACGGGGTAAGGTTTGTTGATCTCGGGACGGCTGAGGATGAATTCCCGACGTTCCTCGACAAAACGTTTCAAGCTGGGGGTGACTCCGCGGCCCGGGCCACCTCCACCGCCCGGTCCTCGTCCGGGACGACGGCCGCCTCGACGTCTGCCGCCGAGAACGCCGGGATCACCCTGAGGGAGCTCGTCCGTGGTGACGGCCCCGTCGCCATTGCGGTCAAAATCTTGGATGAACCGCTGTGCCTGCTCGGGCACCTCATCCTTCGAGATCATTCCATCACCGTTGGCGTCGAATCGGCGGAGCATCCATTCGCCGCCAAGGGGCTGGTCTGGGTCCCGCGCGGCCTGTCCCGGTAAACCTCGCGACGTCTGTGGCCCTCCCGGCTGACCACCGCCGAATGGACCTCCTCCCGGTGGACCGCCCCCGAATGGCCCTCCCCCTGGTGGCCCTTCTCTGGTGTAATCCTCAACATGGCCTCGAATGAATCCTTCGTAGGAGTACAGCTTCTTGGTATCGGCTTTCACTTCCTCGGCGATCAGCTTCTGATAGCTTTCGACGATAGGGGCGAGGACATTCCAATCGAGGGATTCGTTGACGATGGTCCGCACGTGGGCCAGGTAACGTGCCCTCAGATGGGGAATGGATAGAAGGCGATGGATGACGGGGCGTGACTCGTCGTCCGCAAGGGCGAGAGGGTCAAGCTCTGCCCCTGAAATCCTCAGTTTAAAAAACGGTCCGCCCCCGTAAGTGAGCGTTTCGTTATTGTCTATTGAGAGCAGGTGAAACCGCCCATATCGGCCATCCGTATAAAGCGCGTAATCCGCGCCTCGTGTAACGTAGCCCTCATCTATGAAGATGTTCTCGAGGGCGATGAGCCACAAGGCTTGATCCACATTCAAAATGGCGTTAAGGGATGTTTCCACTTGGTCGTCGGGAGTCGAGTTGAGCGATTCACACAGTCGAATCAGAGCCACCCAGGCGTCCGGCTCGTCCCCGGATTTTATCTCGTAAGCGCGTTTATAGGCGGAAGGATCGGGGCCGAGCCAGGTTAGAGAGCCGCCGCGCCCCATGCCGACCTTCCACCGAAAGCCTCGGCCCGTGCGGAACCAATCTCGGAGGAAATCCCTGTTGAATTGCTGCACATTTGCATAGACGCCCCAATTCTCGCCGTTGATAGCCAACTTGACAAAGTTCGCCTTCAGCGCTGGCGTATACTCACGGCAAATTTGCGAGTAGAGCACCTCGCGGAGGAGCGACGGGTCCTCATGGCAATTGTGAAGGTTGAGTGTTCTGTAACCGTAAAGACGTTGATCCTCGTCGGTGAAGTCCACGGAGATGTTGAAAGGTTTCTTTCGAGACTGTCCGGTTCCGAAGTACGATGAGTTCCCTCGAAAGCGAACGCCGACCCCGGGATATGTCATGCCGTCTACGATCAGGTCCGCCGGCACCTCCACATCCGTTCGGTAGAAGTCACCGAGCTCCTCGTACCAATCGGTGTCTTCAAATTGGAGATAGAGGGTACGGAGGGTGGTCTCGTCGTACAGGTCGGTGTTGGGCGGAATCACGCCGGTGGTTGGGGGCGTTAGTTTTTCCGCAGTGGTTTGCGTCTCGGGCTTGGGGGTGGGAGCCTGGCGGCCGAAGGGACCAAAGCCACCGCGTCTTTGTTCCCGAGCAGCGGCGCGGGCGGC
>JABMQX010000100.1 GCA_013203085.1 bacterium
ATCCTGCGTCTTGCTCCGCCAGAAGAACGTTCTGGGACGCGGTTTCGCTTTGCCGAGGATGAGCGGCATCAAGTCCTCCCCGTCGAGCGTCCGACCCACGGGAGGTTTTGTGCCTGTGCCGGCCAAGATCGTCGCGGAGAGGTCCATGACGATGGAAGGTTGATCCATCACCTTCCCCGCCCGGATAATGCCGGGAAACCGGATGATGCACGCACAGCGGATTCCCCCCTCCCAGAGAGTCGTCTTGCGCCCGGAGAAAGGATCGTTGCGGGATGCGCGGTCGCCGCCGTTGTCGCTGGCGAAGATGACGACGGTGTTGGACGCGAGGTTGTATTTATCCAGCCTCTCCAATAGCTCGCCGATTCCCCGGTCCATTCTCTCGACCATTTTGATGTACGTCTCACGCTCACACGTCCGCCAGTTGCTTTCGTCAATCACCTTATTCGCATCGTCGGGACCTTGAATGGGCCAGTGAGGGGCATTGTAGGAAACCTCGAGGAAAAAAGGCTCGCCGTGATGGCGATCGAGGAAGCGGAGAGATCGTTCGGTGATGAGGTCGGTCATGTATCCCTCGACCTCGACGGGCTTCGTGTTCTCGTAGAGGTCCGGCTCTCCGTTGATCTCTTTGTGGGTGAAATAGTTGATGTTGCCGCTCAGGAATCCGAAGAACTCGTCAAAGCCGTGACTGTTGGGCCCGTATTCCTTCTTGTACCCGAGATGCCATTTGCCGAAAAGCCCGGTCGTGTAGCCGTTTCGTTTGAGCATCGTGGCGATTGTCGTTTCGGTCGGCGGGAGACCGAGACGCTTCACTCCCGGATAGATCGCCCACTCCATTTCCTTGACCCTCTGCTGGTAGCGGCCGGTCATGAAAGCGCACCTCGTCGGCGTGCAGACGGGCGCCGCGTAGTAGTTGGTGAACCGAACACCCGCCTTTGCCAGCCCGTCAATGTTTGGCGTCTTGATGTCGGTGCAGCCGTAACAGCCGACATCGCCGTAACCGAGGTCATCAGCAAGGATGACAACGACATTCGGTCGCCCGCGCTCTTTGCCGAAGGCTTCCAACCCTTTGCTCCCGAGGAACAAGCCAAATCCTGCCTCTGCACCGGTTGTCAGAAAATTTCTTCGCGTCATTCCCTGTTTCATTTTTTGTGTTGCTCCTCCCGCCTCCGCGGCTTCCATTCCCGAGTCTTCCGCTCCACTTCCTTCTGAGGAATCGTCCGTCCTTCTTCGACGGCTCGGATTCCGCTCTCTGTCTTTCCCCTGACGTACAGGTGATAGAGAATATCTTCCAGAGTACGGTCATCGGGAAGGCCTTTGATAAGCTCAATCACCCGTTGTTTCACAGCCGCCATTTCGGTATGCTCCTTTGAGTTAGTTCATCTGAATCGCTCTCATCCGGTGCGCTCTCTGCGTTCTCCGCGGTGAAAATTCCGGCGCCGTGGCTTGCGGTGTTTTCTTGCTCCACTCCGGCACGGGAATGTGATCGTGGGCAAGGAGGCTTTCAAACCATGCTTGAGCCATAACAGCCGCGCCGTTGTCGTTTGGGTGTCTTCGATCGCGGGCGAAGAGTTTCGGGAAACCCTTCTTCGTCGGCGTCCAGACATCAGGACCACGCCGGAGGTAGGGAATTTCCTTCTTCATGAGGGCGTCGAGTGCATACCGCTCGTTTCCGATATTCGGCTCCATGCCCTCCTTGTAAATGTGCATGGCGATGAACACCAACTCACATCCGTCCCTGTGAAGCATCTCCGCCAGACGAGCGAAAGCCTTGGCGCCGACCTCGATGCCATTGGCATCGTCAGCGGAGAAAACGGGGCCGGCGCGGGGCGCCTCCTTACCGTCCGTCCGCTCTATCCCTTGCAGGGATTGCTGGCACAGCGCGATCGTGGGTTTGGGCGCGTCGCGGTTCGCGTCCATGCGGCGGTGGCTTCGCGGGGAAATTTCCGCGCCCGTGTTTCGTGCAAAGAACCGCCGGAGCATGAGGCTGTAAGGGCGCTTGGGCGTGCCGGTTTTCACATCAATCCATTTTGAAATGGCTGACCCGGCGGCTGCGGCGTTAAGGACGTGATAGACTCGTTTGCCGCCGGTCATGCGATCCAGCTTCTCCTGGAGAAGGCTCGGCCACTTGAAAGAGGTGGAGTAACCGCAAACCACAAAGCTCTTCTCCTTGCCGTCGAAGATGCGAGACTCGCTCTCCGCGCCCTCTTCAGCAGAGAGGCAAGTTGACCTCGCCAACAAAACACCGAACGCGAAAAATCCAACCAGGACCTTATTCCTCAACATATCTTGAGCTTCCTTCACTCCGTCCTGTGCTTCAACGGACCGGTTCGACCCTGATGAATAACTCCTTCCCGGCTTCAAGCTCCACGAGAGCACCGCGCCGCAGCGCCTCACCCGTCAGGACACCGGTCGCGCCCGACCCGAGCGTGACCTTGTACTGCCTTTCCGGATGAACGGTGAAATACTCCGGCAGGTAGTTGATTCGGGGCCAGTCGTGCTCGAAATTGAACCAGAGCTTGTGGCGTGGGATATCGAAGATGAGTTTGCCCTCCCACGGACGCTTGGCGCTCATGAACACGACCACACGATCACCGTCCCGCGCCGCGCCGAGGCGGAGGTCGTCTCGCCATTTCGGCACGTGAATGCCCTGGGTTTTGCTCAGAGCGTAGAGGGTGACGGTGCGGATCGCGTTGCACTGGAACTTACTTGTGCCTGTGATGGGTTTACCGATGAGCGCATCAGCCACCTCCCGATCCGCCCATTTGACGCCCTCTTCCACGGGAAGGACGCTCAGAAGATAGAGGCCGCCCTCGATGGAATCGGCGTGCCCGTCAATGTTTGTGCCCTCCCACGGATAGAGATGGTACTTGGGCTTAATGAGATTGACGAGCGGTGTGCGGATAACATCTCGGTACTTCGTGTCGCCGGTCACGAGGTAGTAGCAGTAGAAAGCGACGTAATTGTAACCCCAATTGTCAGTGAGCGATTTATCGTCGTGGGGCCCGGGGGTATTGGCGAGGGTATGAAGCATCAGCCCGTCGGAGTTCAGGCCGCGCTCGAGGATGGTATCGAGCATCTTTTTAATAAGGGGGCGATAACGCATCTCCTCTTCCGGGGCGATGGTTGCTCCAACACCTTGAAGCAGTCCGAGTCCGCCGATCAGCTCGCACCCGTGGTCGTCCAGATGTCGAGGCACAAATGCAGGGTTCTTCAGATAATAGTCGGCGATACGCCGGGCCTTCTCGATGTATTGCCAATCGCCCGTCAGGCCGAAAAGCCGCACCAGAACCTGCATGTGATCGCCGTTCACCTCGAGGTTGGAGGAAACGAGCTTCCCGTAAGGGGTTTCTATGGTGGCCCTTTTCCACAGCTCATCTGCAATCGCTTGCATGCGATCCAACCATTCGCCCGGCCCCGCAGCCTCAACAACCGCTATAAGGCCGTCCTTCATGTATTCGGATGCGCCGAAGACTACGGAATCGTACGATTGGTTTGTCTGTTTTTTGCCCGCCCGGAGGTCATAGTTGACGGGGATGGGGCCGTGGTGTGAGCAGAGTTCAATCTCAGCATGAAGGGCATCGCGGACGGGGCCATCGAACGCTTTGCGGTCGGTGAAATAGGCTGCCCAGGCGAGGAATGGATAGCAGTCGGCAGCCGTGTCGCGGTAGTTCCACGAATCGCCGGTGGCGCGAAAGAGTTTTGTTTTAGGGTCAATCCTCCGCAGGGCGACTTCGTGGAGCCAGCGGTGCATTTCCGTGAAGGCGGGCGAGGCGAGATCGGCGTTCTTGCGCGCCACCTCCTGCGGCGAAGCGGCAAAGGTCAGGTTCGACGCGAGATAGAGTGCTAATGCTGTGGCGAAGACGAATAGGAGTCGTGGCTTGATGAAGCACATGTTCGTTCCCTCCGGCTGAGTGTCAGGAGTAGGTTGCTGATTATTATTGTTGGAGAGGGTCAGTCCCGCCTGCGGCGGGATCGCTTACGGCAGCCCTCTCACGAGCTCACTGCTGAGGATTGATGGTCCCCAGTATTTCTCGATATGTTTCACGACGAGTTGTGTGCCCTCGTCATGGGTTACGTGGGGAGGGTCCTCTGGATCGTACATGGTGTCTGTTAAATCGCGTACGAGGATGCATCGGATGCCCCAGCGGGTCATCTGCCGGATCGCGAAGGACCTCCCCAACACACACATATTCGTGTGAACACCCATGATGATGAGATTCTTGATGCCGAGCTGCTTGAGAAAGTAATAGACTTCTTTGCCGTCGTGGGAGATACCGTCATATTTTCCTATTTCGATATTCGGGTTCTGTCGCGTCCAGGCGGTATAGGACTTATCTCCGGTATCACAGCCGCCGTCGGATGCGTCAATGGGTAACGGGTGGCTGGGGAGAGGAAGCGATTTGGGGAGTGGAACCGGCGGGGCGAGGATCATCCGCCGCCTCTGCGGCGAGTCCGCGTAGAAGTGCAGAGTGTCCGAAGGGCAGTGGATAATCTGCACCCCCGTGGCACGAGCCGCATTGATCACCGGCCCCATTTTCTTCGCTATCGCCTCACAGCGCCGCGTCGCCCCACGGCACCAGTGCTTGTCCCACATGTCGCAGATGAGAATGGCTGTCTCGGCGACGGGAAATTCCTTCTCTACGATGACCTCGTCCCACTCGCCGCTCCCCTTGAACGTCTCCACGCGGCTTCGCAGTCGGAGGCGGAGCTTCCCCTCCGGTCTGGGCCTATGAGGAACCGGAGGCAGTGCCTTTCGCTCGATCTCTCGCTCCGAAGCCCAAAAGAGGGCGTTCGCCAACATTCGCAGAAAGGTGGCGTTCTCGAAGTCCTGCTGAGCTCCCAGAGATGTGTAGAAAACCCGCGCACCCTTATGGAGCCTTGTCCACGTCACGGGCTGCGAGCCCTTTGATTCCGGAGTCGAGCCGCTCATCAAAAGGTTGCAGTCCTCGGTAAGGGGGGCGGTTTTGTAGAGACTTGCCCTGGACCTGATTGGGACGATGCCGTCGAGTACCGGGTGTGTTTTTGCCCGGGGATGGATTGCAACAGCCATGGTTGAACCCTGTCCGAAGTGGCCGTGGTAGTTGCCCCCAAGGACCAGTTTGTCGAATTCGAGCCACTTCTGGAAACCGTGGCTGGCGGTCCGCACCGCAACGATGGGACGGCCGGATAGGCAGTACTTTTTGACTCGCTCCAACTGCTCGCCGCCGATCGTGAGGCGCCGAGTGAAAAAGAGCGCTACGTGGCAGTCATCGAGGGCCTCGAGGCCGGGGAGCTCCTCGAAGCCGCGCGCTTTGATAAGAGTGCCGCGAGCGTTGTAACCTTGCTCGAGATACTTCTGAAACGCGGCAAGGGATGTATCGGAATCGTACTCTGCGGAGCCGGAAACGAGGCAGACCTTCAGCGGTGACGGCTGGGCCTTTGCAGGGAGCAGCCAACAGCAGAGGAGTAGAGTCGTAAGGAAGGCGATTAGGTTGCGCATGACGTTAACCTCCTATGATGGAGTGAGTAGCGATGTCTTGAACCTGCAAAACCCTACACTACGTCCGGGATCACAAAGGGTTTGCGGTACGTTCGCTTCAGCAGCGAGTTAGCCTCTTCGTCGCCGACAAAGGTTTCCGTTTCGCCGACAAAGGTCAGCTTTCGGCCTCCGAGGCGTGACGAGATATTGCCGAGGTGAACGAGAATGGCGCTGCGGTGCCCCTCCTCGATGTCCGCGTTCGGCAACTTGCGGGTGCGAATGCACTCCAGGAAATTGTCTCTATGCGGAGCGTCACCCGGACGACCGTACTGCTGGGCAATGACTTTGCCGCCGCCTGTGAATACCTGCCATCCGCCGCCGTGGCGACCGAGGACCATCTGTTCCTTGGTTCCGTAGAACTCCACGCGGGTGGCGTTTTGGGGCCAGTAGGGAAAGGCGTCGCTGCCTCGGATGCTGCCGGGGGTCTTACTCATGTAGGGCGCCCACTGTGACAGCTCGAAGGTTATGACCACCCCATCAAAGTCATACGTTACGACTTGAGTGTCGGGGACCTCCCTGTCGTCGTCAAACGCGAGGTTGCCGCCGCCGGAGTACACTCCTTTGGGGTAGTCCTTTCCCAACAACCAACGGGCGATGTCGAGTTGGTGGATTCCATCATCGGCCATGTCTCCGCCGGAGAAGACCCAATGGCTGTGCCATCCGCCGTGTTGGATACCATCATTATAAGGACGGTTGGGAGTAGGCCCGAGCCAGGTATCCCAGTCAAGTTCATCCGGTTGTTTGCTGTCAGGTCGGAGGTGATGGGGGCCGCCCGACTTGAGGTTAAAAACCTTACACAATGGGATATGCCCCAACTTGCCGCTCTTAATGTAGTCCAGGGCTTTGTGAACGTACGCCTCGCTGCGGTTTTGGGTGCCGCACTGGACGACTCGCTTATATCGGCGAGCCGCTTCGACCATCTTGCGGCCTTCCCAGACGTTGTGAGAGGGTGGTTTTTCGACGTAAATGTCCTTCTCCGCCTGGCAGGCGAGGATAGTTGCGAGCCCGTGCCAGTGGTCGGGAGTGGCGACGATGACCGCATCCACGTCTTTATCTTCCAGAACGCGGCGAAGGTCGGAAACCCTCTTTGGGGTGCGGGACTGCCTGGACTTCAATCCTCGCACCAATCCACCTCCTCGACGTGAGTTCACGTCGCACAGATAGGCGAACTCCACCTCCGGTCGCTCCAGGAACGTCCGCATCAGCGAGGTGCCTCTTCCACCACAACCGACCAGACCGAAAACGATCTTCTCGTTTGCCGAAACCGCCGACAACGACCTCCTTGTGCCCAGGGCGAGCGTGCCCGCGTAAGCTCCCAGTACGCCCCCCGCGGAATTCCTGAGAAACCGTCTCCTCGTGATTTTCTCCATCAGCTTCTCCTTTCCTCCAAGCGAGTCAAAAAGCTGAGATTCGGCAATAGCATTCCCAGATGCCACTACCTGATCTGCCTTGCGGCTTGTGGTTTGTGTCGCATGTTCACTTATAGGCCACTGCAAACGGGATGTCAATATGTTGAAGGCGCTCTTTCAGTGCTTCGCCCTGATTTCCGATGCTCTTGAGAAAGAGAGACGATCGGGGACAACGGTTCTGGTGAAGGGGAAAGGATCATGCCGCCCTGTAACGACCACCCGGCGTCAGGAGCAATCCGAGCGTCGAAGCGGTGTCATCGCGACCAGACAGCCCGTAACATAAAGCGAATCTTGCTGCGTCGTTAGGCGAACCCCGAAAGGGCTGAGAGGGGGCCAAGCTCATCTTCTCACCGTGCTTGAAAGGAGGGCAATTTTTGCTTGCATTTTCGGAACAGAAGGATATATGGTCATCTGAGTAGCAAGCGGTTCATGACGGGTGAAACAGACATAAGAGATGACGCGGCGAGTGCGCTTGTGAGGCAAGGCGGCTGCGGACAACAGATAATCTTGAGTAGGGAATCCTAATATGGAAAGACTGTTAAGATACCGAGTTTTCTTTCTGGCTATAATGACTACCATCCTCGTCCATCCTCACGGTATTACCTCACAAGACTCAACAAGTTTTCCCACAATAGGTAAGGTTGTTCGACACCAAGATCTCATAAATGACATAATTCCACTTGATGCAGAGATTGAATTTCTTGCCCCAGGATTTGAATGGTCCGAGGGCCCGTTGTGGATTCAAGATACTGGCGGTAGTTACCTTATGTTCTCCGACATACCTCGCAATTCTGTCATGAAATGGGAAGAAGGTGTAGGCATTAGCCTATTCATGAAGCCTTCAGGTTATACAGGCATCACCGATTATGGCCGTGAACCAGGAAGCAATGGATTAGCACTGGACCTTCAAGGGCACATCATCTTTTGTGAACACGGTGATAGGCGTATTTCAAGATTGGAAAAGGGCGGTGGTAAGAAGACTCTTGTGGACAGTTATAAGGGCAAGCGACTCAATAGCCCAAACGACGCCGTCGTCAAGTCTAATGGTGATATTTATTTCACAGACCCACCTTATGGTTTGCCACAGGGGCATAGGGATCCCAGGCGAGAACTCGATTTTTGCGGTGTTTTCCGTCTCTCAACCTCCGGGGAATTGACTCTGCTTACAAAGGAAATGACAAGACCAAATGGGATCGCATTCTCACCAGACGAAGAGGTCTTATATGTTTCACAATCAGACTCCAAGAACGCAATTATTAAAGCTTTCCCAGTCAAATCAGACGGCACCTTGGGTAGTGCAGAGGTTTTGCACGACTTTGCCGGTTTGATGGGTGAGTATCCGGGTGGTCCTGACGGCCTAAAGGTTGATCAACATGGGAATCTATTCGCCACTGGTCCCGGAGGAGTACACATCATTACACCTGAGGGCAACCTTCTCGGCCGAATTCATACTGGTAAGCGTACATCCAATTGCGCCTGGGGCGATGACGGTTCAGTCTTGTATATGACAGTTGACGATTATGTGTGTCGAATTAAGACAAAAACAAAGGGAGCTCGTTGGAGAAACTTGTGATGCTTGTTGCCGCATTCGGGGTAAGAC